>JAKSHU010000040.1 GCA_024399175.1 archaeon | reverse complement strand
GCCTGAGGGTGTTGATCTCGTCGATGTAGAGGACTCCCTTGTTGGCCCTGTGGATATCTCCGGCCTCGATCCTCTGGTGGGCGGGAGTCTCGAGACCTCCGGACTGGTAGGGGTCGTGCCTGACGTCTCCGAGCAGTGCTCCGGAGTGGGTTCCGGTGGCGTCGACGAAGGGCGGCATGTCGCTGGAGTCGTGACCGACGAGCAGCTTGGGCACGTAGGAGGTGTCGTTCCTGCCCATCACGGGGTTCTTGGCGAAGATCAGGATGATCATAATCGCGAAGAGCGCGATGAACAGCACGTAGAAGTTGTTGAAGATGAAGGAACCGAGGAATCCGAGGATGATGATGGCCGCGCAGGCGTACATGTACGACGTGCTCTTCTGGTTCTTGGACATGGCGGCCTGGGCCTTCTGCTGCTGGACGACCTGCTTTCCCTTTCCCGCGGGGAAGGTCCTCACGCGGGGCTCGTTGTCGTCCTCGGGGTTGGCGTAGGCCACGATGTCCTGGAGCTCGTCCCTGGGAAGGTACTCGACCATGGAGTTGGCGAGCATGGACTTTCCGGTACCGGGCTCTCCGATGAGCATCATGTGCCTCTTCTGGGAGGCTGCCTTCTTCATGACCTCGACGGCCCTGTCCTGACCGATGACGCGGTCGGACATCTTCTCAGGGATCTCGACCTCCCTGGTGGATTTGAATTCTTTGTTGGAGACCCATTCCTCGACGCTGACATCGGTGAGGACGGGATCGTTCTCGTCTCTGTTCTCCATGTTCTCCCCTCTTATGGTTGTTTGAGTTTGCTCTTCTATATAATCTTTGGTTACTGCGACCATCTCACTGCTCCCTCCTCGCCATTGCGACCAGGGAGACCGCGAGGACCACGCTGATGATTCCGACCAGGATCCACGGGGCGTAGTTGACCAGCTGGGCCACGAGGCTGGTGTCCTCGGGCCACTCGTATCCGCCGTTGCAGAGGGGCTCGGAGCCGAACGCGTATCCGAGGCCCATCCAGGCGTTGAAGGTGAAGGCGCGGTGCTCCTTGGCGAAGGCCTCGCCGGAGACGACGGTGTAGTTACCTGCGCAGAGGCAGGTCTCGGCACCCTTGTCGTTGTTCACCGCGGGATCGACGGCATAGATCTGGGAGTTGACGGAGACCTGGTTCCACGCGTGGACCTTGTTGGTCGCACCGTGGGAGAGCATTCCGTAGACCTGAATGCATCCGACCTTCAGTCCGTCGACCTCCCTGTCGCACAGGGCCTTGAGGACGGCCGCGAATCCCTCTGCCGTGAGGGAGTGCGTGTCGTCGCCGAGGACTCCGGAGACGTTTCCGACGCCGTCGTCCGTAAGCTTGTACTTCTTGTCGGCGAGGACGGAGTTGGCGGACTTCACACGCTCGGACTCGTCCTTTCCCTTGAGCTCGACTACGTCGATGACATTCTTCGCGGAGGTGCACTTGTCTGCGGCGTCGACGTAGGCGTTGTCCATGTGGATGGTGACCTTGAGGTCCCCTCCGACGGCGGCGACCTCCAGGTTGGGGGCGCAGGTGCCGACGGTCCAGGTCCAGAACGCGTAGGGATTGTCGAGCCTGCTCGCCTCCCAGGCCCTCTCGGCCTGCTCCTTGGTGTATGCGGCTCCTCCGGTCACGGTGACCTCGTAGACGTACGCGTCAGCGGATCCGGTGGGGTTGCCGGTGATGCCCGAGTAGGCACCATAGATGTTCTTCTCGGCCTCGCCGAGCTGGTTGTAGTAGTACTTGGTGTAGTCCACGTCCACCGCATCCGCCTCGGATGCGAGAAGGGGCGTGAAGCACGTAACGACGAACACGGCCAGCACGGCAATGGCTGCAAATCTCGTTTTCAATGGGGTGCCCTATTAATTTATTATATTTAACAGAGGCTAAAAAGAGGGAAACACCGTTAACACTCCGGACGAGGTGTCGGACCCACCGACTTCCGGACATCTGGAACATGTGTGTCGGGAGGAATTCCGAGGTCGGAAACGATTAAAACTCGACAGGAGATGGGGAGTGCATGAAGTTCAGGGAACTGCCCATCCCGGAGAGCCTCGCCGACGAGCTCGAGGCACAGGGATTCGACGAGATGTATCCTCCCCAGCAGGAGGCTCTGCCCAGGGCCCTGGACGGCGACTCGCTCCTCGTGACGACCCAGTACGGAAGCGGCAAGTCGATCATAGGATACGTGTCCTCCATCACCGCGGTGCTGGAGAACAGGGGACGCGTCCTGTACCTGACCTCGGACAACGAGAAGGCCGGACGTGCCTTCAAAGACCTGTGCGAGTTCGGACATCTGGGTCTTGACATTCTCATCACGACCGGCGCCGCCAACAGGGACGCCGAGATCGACGACAACGACATCATCGTCACCAACTACCAGCACGCGGACATGATTGTCCGCGGACAGGCGGGATGGCAGGAGAACGTCACCCTGGTCGTGGCAGACGACATGCATCTGG
Organism: archaeon; assembly: GCA_024399175.1. Classification (GTDB taxonomy): domain Archaea; phylum Thermoplasmatota; class Thermoplasmata; order Methanomassiliicoccales; family Methanomethylophilaceae; genus Methanomethylophilus. The sequence goes on along the minus strand of JAKSHU010000040.1, from coordinate 8,514 downwards.
TGAAGGAGTCCGGACACGGGATCAGCATCAGGTCCGTGATGAACCACGTGCTCGCCTGGAGCCCCTCCCCGCAGATCATCGCACTGTCGGACCTTCTGACGGACTACCAGGAGATCGAGGACTGGCTCTTCACATACACGGTCCGTTCGGAGTGGAGGCCCAGGTTCAGCGACCTGAAGACCTCCGACGCCATCAGGGACGCGCTGAAGGCCCAGGGCTTCCGCGAGATGCATCCCCCGCAGGCGAGAGCGATCCCCCTGGCACTGGAGGGACGCAACCTCGTCGTGGCGGTGCCCACCGCCAGCGGAAAGACGATGATCGCGGTCGTGCCCGCCCTGTACACCGTGCTGGTGAGGAAGAGGAAGGCCCTCTACATCGTCCCCCTCAAGGCCCTCGCCTCGGAGAAGAGGGACGACTTCAAGAAGTACGAGCATCTGGGTCTGAAGGTCGTCATGACCTCCGGGGACCCAGACAGGGACGATGACATCTCCGACGCGGACATCGTCATCGCGACCTCCGAGAAGACCGACTCGATGATCCGCCACGGCAACAGGTGGCTCGACGGACTCGGACTGCTGATCGCGGACGAGGTGCACATGATCCACGACCCGCTGAGAGGCCCGACCCTGGAGGTGGCGATGACCAAGCTCATCCGCAGGAACAGCGACCTGCAGGTCATCGCACTGTCCGCCACTATCTCGAACTCCCTCGATCTGGCACATTGGCTGAAGGCCGAGCACGTGAAGATGCTCTGGAGACCCACGAGGCTGAAGGAGGGTGCCTACCTCAGGGACAAGGTCGACAACAAGGGAGTCATCAGGTTCGGGGACGGAACCGACCTCGACGTCCCCCTGGCCGATGCGGCGAAGGACGTCGTCGACATGTGGTCGATGATCAAGCAGACCGTCGAGGCCGGCGGACAGTGCCTCGTGTTCGTCAATGCACGCAGGTCCACAGAGTCGGTCGCCTACGACCTCAGGAAGAAGATGAAGGCGCTGGTCGGCGGAGGCATCTCCGACGCCGACAGGATCATGCTCGAGGGAGGTACCGAGGAATCCACCTCCGTCGGAAAGAAGCTCGCGGAATGCGTCGACTGCGGAATAGCCTTCCACCACGCCGGACTGGAGTACAACCAGAGGAGGAGCGTCGAGGAAGGATTCCGCAACAGGTCCATCAAGTGCATCGTGGCCACCCCCACCCTCGCCGCCGGGATCAACCTGCCCGCGAGGAGGGTCATCGTGAGGGACACCACCCGCTTCGAGAGCAACGCGGGAAACGTTCCCATTCCCAACATGGAGATCCAGCAGATGTGCGGAAGGGCGGGAAGGCCGGGATACGACCCTTGGAGAGAGGCCGTCCTGATGGCGAAGAGCTACGAGAACATGGAGGCCATGATGGAGAACTACATCCTGGCCGACACCGAGAGGCTCACCTCCAAGCTGGGGGACGAGAGACTGCTGAGAAGCCATCTGCTGGGACTCATCGCGACAGGGGACGCGACGACCGAGGCGGAGATGGTGGAGTTCATGGGGCGCACGTTCTACGGGGCGACCTGCGAACTCTACGGGGTTGATTCTGTCATCGGCAGGGTCGTGGACTTCCTCGCGGAACAGGGAATGGTGCAGAGGGTCGGCGAGACGATCTCCATCCTCCCGTTCGGAAAGAGGATCTCCGACCTGTACATCGACCCCTGGTCCGCGGTCATCCTGAAGAAGGCCGTCCTCAGGATGGACGAGCGCACCGACGAGCTGCAGATCATGCACGCCGTCGCCTGCACCCCCGACGTGCTGGGACTCTACGCGAAGAAGGCTGACCAGCCCGAGCTGGAGGGCATCGACGCGGAGTACGAGGGGAAGTTCCTGTGCACCATCGAGGATGAATGTGGTGGAGAAGGCAGCTACGACATGGATTATGACAACCACATGGCCGACCTCAAGACGGCGCTGCTGCTCACCAGGTGGGTCGACGAGATGTCCGAGGAGAAGATCGTCGAGCTGATGAACATCGGCCCGGGAGACATCCGCTCGAGGGTGGACACCGCCGACTGGATCCTCTACGCGATGAATGAAGTAGCATTGCTCTTCAATCCGGACGCCACCTCGAGGATCAAGCCCATGCTCACCAGGATAAGGTACGGAGTGAGGGAGGAGCTCATCCCCCTTGTCTCGTTCAGAGGTGTGGGAAGGACCAGGGCGAGGACCCTGTTCGACAAGGGCGTGAAGGGCAGGCAGGACATATCCAGGATCGACCTGGACATCCTGGCGGGAATGCCCAAGATCGGAATGAAGCTCGCGTCCAGCCTGAAGGAGCAGGCAGGATACGTGCCTAAGGTCATCGAGCAGGAGCCGCCCCGCGACGACATGGACGAGGAGATGGCGTTCATGCTGGAGAGGATGGCTGCCGAGGAGGAGGCGAGGAACAATCCCCGTCCCCCGGCCGAGCAGAAGCCTTCGAAGACCAGGAAACCGGCCTCGAACGATCCCACCCCGCCCAATAAGAAGCAGGCCACCCTCTTCGATTTCTGAAAGTCCGGATTACTGTCCGGGGAACCAGTAGATGAGCTTCATCTCGTTCACCGCGTGATAATGCAGGATGTCGCCGTCCAACTCGTCCTTCAGGATATCCCTGACGATGTCGCCTATCGGTGCGTCGATGCCGTGGGCACGGAAGGCGGACTCCTCCTTCGCGATCAGGTTCTGCACGGGGATGTCCGCATCTATGGTCGTCTTCAGGAACTCCACCTCGGGCTCGCGCCCGTTGTCCCTCAGCCAGTCCTGCACCGCGGTGGATGAGCGGAAACCGTACCCATAGTCCTTACCCAGATACTGCCAGATCATGGCGTTGAGGTCGTCCCCGTGGTTCATGACCCAGGACACCAGGGCGCAGCTCCTCCGGGAGGTGGATTCCATCCTCCCGATCGACTCGGGGGAGCCCGAGCCGGGGCACAGCGTCGCGATGCACAGGTCCTTGCTGCCGGGATCGTCATAGTCCCTCCAGTCCATGTCGAGACGACGTATGTTATCCAGCCCCATCTCCCCGGCCCTGCCGAACAGACGGTCCAGCATGCGCGGGGAGGTGTCGAGGCAGGTCAGCTCCCTGACCTCCGGTGCGATCCTCAGGGAATAGGTTCCGGGACCGGAGCCGATCTCCAGGACCTCGTCGTCCGGGGTCATCGCCCCGACCTCCAGGAGACGCCGCACGACCCGTTCGGGAATGTCCCCCTGCTGCATGCCGGAGTACTGTTCGGAATACATGTCCCAGAATCTCAGGGAGTCGGCATAGCTGGTCCCCTGTCCGACGAATGGATGCGTGTCCGACATCAGTCCGCCTCCCCGTGACTGCCGCCCACACCCTGACGGACCAGTCCGTCGAACCGGGGCTGCTCCCTGGACGGGATCACCACCACCTGTCCGTTGTGCTCGATGACATCGGCACCTATTCCGTAGACGTCCTTGATCACCTCCGGGGTGATGACCTCCTTCCCACCGAACGCGGCGACGGCCCCGTCCTTGACGAAGACGAATTTATCCGAATAGTAGGCGGCGAGATTGATGTCGTGCATGGTCATCACCGTGCACAGTCCGTGCTGCCTGACCACGTGCTCGATCATCCTCATGGTGATGTGCTGGTTGGCGATGTCGAGGTTGTTCGAGGGCTCGTCGAGGACCAGGAGCTCCGGTTCCTGGGCGATCGCACGGGCGATCTGCACCTTCTGGAACTCCCCTCCGCTGATCTCGTCCACGTAGTCCAGGGACTTGTCGCCCAGTCCCAGGGACCTGATCACGTTCCAGGCGATCTCCAGGTCCCTGTCGGAATAGGTGATTCCCATGTGGGGACGCCTTCCGATGAGGACCGAATCGAAGACCGTCGTGCGTGACACGTCCGCCTTCTGGGGGACGTAGCCCACCAGTTTCGCCATCTCGTTGGGCTTGATCTCCGACAGGATGTTGCCGCAGACCTTCACCGAACCGGAGGTAGGTTTGTGCAGGTTGCAGATGCATCTGAGCAGGGTGGTCTTTCCCACACCGTTGGGGCCGAGGATGGATATGATCTCGTTACGGCGGGCCGTGAGGGAGACCCCTTTCAGGACCTCCTTCGTATCATAGGAGAAGTGAAGGTCCTCCACTTCCAGGACGGTCATTGTCCGTTCCTCCTGGACTCGATGAACTTGGAAAGACGTCCCTTCTTCTTCCTGTATCCGATGATGAGCAGGTAGAGGAACATTGGTCCTCCGAGGAACGAGGTGATGATTCCGACAGGGATGGTGAAATCCATCGCGGTCTGTCCGACACAGTCGGAGACCAGCAGGATGATGGCTCCCAGGAACATGGATCCGGGAAGCAGGTAGCGGTGGTCGTTGCCGACGAACCTGCGGACGATATGGGGTCCGAGAAGTCCGATGAAGGCGACGATTCCCATGAAGGAGACCACGATGGCGGTGAGCATCGCTGAGATGAAGAGCGTGACGAGCCTGAGAGAGTTCACATCCACCCCGAGGGAGGAGGCGACCTCGTCACCCGCGTCCAATGCGTTGTAGTCCATACGCTTGTACAGGAAGTAGACGATGGCGACGAGGGAGACCACGGCGATGAGCCTGAGCTGGTCCCATCCGGCCTTTCCCATGGATCCGAACTGCCAGAAGACGATGGTCGACAGTGCGTACTCGTTGTACATGTACTGCAGCATGCTGATTCCCGCGGAGAAGATGGAGCTCAATGCCACTCCGGCGAGGACCATGGTCTCGGGACTGACCTTGGTGAACCTGACGAGCAGGATGATGATGACGGTGGCGATCATGGCCCATGCGAAGGCGCTGGTGGCTACCAGGTAGGGATTGTTGATTGAGATGCTGGCCTGGCTCTGTCCGATGACGAGTCCTCCGCCGAGCACGACGATGCCCATCGATGCTCCGAATGCCGCTGCATTGGATACACCGAGGGTGTAGGGGGAACCGAGGGGGTTCTTGAGAACGCACTGCATCACTGCACCGGCGATGCCGAGGGCGAATCCCGCGAGGATGCAGGAGACGATGCGGGGCAGATAGATGTCCCATATCAGGATCTGATGCACGATGTCGGTGCCGGGGTCACCCTTGTGCAGGAGAATGTTGATGATCTCCCCGAGACCGATGGTCTTCAGGTCGATACCGAGGGTCACGATGGCGGACACGGCGACCAGGACCGCCATCACCGCCACGACCAGGAGTTTGCGACGGGAATGTTTCTTGAAGTCGCTGATTCCGAGTTCGGCCATTGTATCACGAAGGGACCGATCCCCTCCCGGGGAGAGAGGGGACCGGAGGGGTTTCAGGCGGAGGTGAGTCTTCCCTCCGCATCGATGGTGATGGGACCCTCGATGTAGTTTCCTCTCCAGACCTTGTGGAAGTTGCTCATGTCCTTGAAGATGGAGGTTCCGGCGGAGGGGAGGTCGACCGTCTTGCTGGAGAACACGGAGATGTTGCGGTTGCTCTCGTGGGTTCCGAAGAAGAGGTCATACACCCTGTTGACCTTCTCGGTGAACTGGGACTCTGTGAGGACGGAGTCACCGTATGCGTACCTGAGGATCTGGTATGCGTCGACGAAGATGGTCTCGTAGTTGATTCCGGTCCAGATGTAGTCCGCGACGATGAAGGCGTCGTGTCCCTGGAAGAGCTTGGCGATTCCGCGGGAGGTTGCACCGGCATCGTTTCCGGCGGCGTTCTGATAGTATCCGGAGGCGTCGACGAAGAGGATGGTGTCGGCCTTCATCTTGGATGCGATGTCCGCCGCGGCATAGGTCTTGACGCCGGATCCCTCGTAGGAGACCTTGTCGGTGAGGATGTTGTCGACTCCCGCGAGTGCCATGGGCATGTAGTAGGAGATGGAGGAGTCGAGTCCGTGGGCACCGTTGTACGCGAGTGCTCCGACGTATGCGGTCTTCCTGACGGTGATCTTGGAGGTGAGTCCCTTGAGATCGTCGACGAGGGTCTTGAACGCATCCTCGAGCGCGTTGCCCCTGTCGTTCTGCTTCAGGGCGGTGGAGATGATTCCGATCTGCTTGTGGAGGTCCTCGGTGATCTCGAAGGAGCCCTCCTTGAGGAAGGTGTAGATGTATCCGATGGCCAGGGTCTTGATTCCGATGGCCTCGATCGCCGCCATCTCGTTGGGGCAGTCGGTGTAGAACTCCGCGGGGACGACGACCATCGAGGGCTTGAGGTCCATGATGACCCTTGCGTCGTCGGAGGTGATTCCGCAGTTCGTGTGGGTGAAGTGGGCCCTTGCGGGAGCGTCGGCCGCGAGGGTCGCGCTATCCCCTCCCTCGATGTCCACGATCGCACGACCGTGGTACATGAAGGATTTTCCGAGATAGTTGGTCATGTCGTTCTGGTCGACCATGACACACTTGTCCGCGAGTCCGAAGTAGGTCATCCACCTGAAGGTGTCCTGACCGACGGCGACGATGCCGTTGTCGAGGTTGTCGGCGATCTCGATGGGCTTTCCCGCGAAATCGGTGTCATAGGAGTAGCCGTGGGAGGATTTTCCCCCGTTGTCCATGAGGAGGAATGCCGCTGCGCCGGCGACCACGATGATCGCCACGACCGCGACAACTCCGATCTGTTTTGAGTTGAGGCTCATGGCGCACTCATCCATACGGTTCTATTAATACTCTTTTCTAAATTCGTAACACTAAAAATGCAAGAATTTATTTTTCGTAACACTCCAATGAACGTCTAAAAACGCGAAAAGGCATGGGAACACACGAAATCCGTTGTGAAAATCACGAAAAGTGCGATGATTCCGTCCGGGATCCGAGGAAATTCAGGAAAATCGAGCCTGAACAACGGATCGGAGCACACCCGAACGTAACATCGGGTCACGACAACATTGTGGGATTATTTGAGAGAAAAATGCCCCTTGCGGGGCGGGAAGGGGTTTATTCAGTCTTTGCCTCCTCGTTCTCGAAGAGCTCCTTTGCTCCGAAGACGGACCATGCCATCATGATTCCGATGAGCATTCCGAAGATGGACCAGATGCAGAGGAAGGCTGCCACGAGACAGAGGATGAATGCGACCATGTGGTTGATGCGCTTGAGAATGCAGACGACGCATCCTGCCGCACAGATTCCGCTGGCGAGCTCCATCGCACCGATGTAGGTGATGTAGTTCTGGAGGTCGCCACGGGTGAAGTGCCATCCATGGTTGTGGTAGTAGCTCTGGAAGTCGACGTTGTTCCAGATGGTGCTTGCGGTGGCGGACGCATCGACGAGGGCGATGATTCCGGCCACGATCGCGGGCAGGGCATACACGAGGATGGCGAGGGTGAGGAAGTTCCTCTGGCTCTCCTTGACCACCGTCTGCATGTCGCTGGTGAATTCCGCCTGGTTGGCGAACGCCTCGGATCCCTCGATGGCCTTTCCGCACTGGGGGCAGAACTGCATCTGGGGTCCGACGTTGCATCCGCACTGTGTGCAGAACTTGTTGCTGTCAGACATGAGGCGTGTCTGGGAATAGAGAGATATATACTTGTCTTCGACAAGATGTGTACTGTCTCTGAAAAAGGGGGATTCCCCGGGCGGATGCCCGAGGAAAGTTGAAAGGTTGGCTATGTTCGACCATCCTGTTGATGGCCGGACACGATTGTGCAGAGTAACGGTTCTCGCTGTTCATGCCTCATGGACAAGGCTGCGCAGCCCGTAGCCATCGGTTCCCGGACATGCACTTCTGGATGTTCCGGGAATCCGTTGTTTCCCGGAACACTCTGCCTTTGCAGATCCTTGTCCGTTCCTCGCGAGATTGTTGTCGCTCTTGGAGTATATGAATCCCTTACGCTGCAGTTAGTGTGGTTATCAACAGGTTGGTTGAACAGAGCGAAGATGTTTACTGGTTGAGGATCTGCTCGACCGCCGCGACGCTGTTGCCGCAGGGGATGGGCTTTCCGACGTTGTTGAGGATGGTGTCGGGGTCCTTAAGACCGTTTCCGGTGCAGATGCAGACGACCTTCTCGTCCCTGTCGAGGATTCCCTCGGCACGGAGCTTCTTGAGTCCTGCGACGGATGCAGCGGATGCGGGCTCGACGCAGACCCCCTCCTTCCTTCCGAGGAGGAGCTGGGCCTCGATGATCTGCTCGTCGGTGACGGTGGTGCAGTATCCGCCGGTGTCGTACATTGCCTTGAGTGCCTTCTTTCCGGAGATGGGGTTTCCGATCCTGATGGCGGTGGCGACGGTCTCGGGGTTGGGCTCGGCGATGACGGAGTCGGCCTTTCCTGCGAACGCACGTGCGACGGGGGAGGAACCTGCTGCCTGGATACCGGTAAGCATGGGGACCTTGTCGATCCATCCGACCTCCTTGAGCTCCATGCATGCCTTGTAGACGGCCCAGATGTTGGCCGCGTTTCCGACGGGGAGGATGACCCTGTCGGGGACGTTGGTGAACTTTCCGTTCTCGAAGTTCATCTGGTCGATGATCTCGAAGAGGACGGACTTCTGTCCCTCGGGCCTGTAGGGGTTGATGGAGTTGAGGAGGTAGAGCTTCTTCT
>JAKSHU010000004.1 GCA_024399175.1 archaeon | reverse complement strand
GGAGGTGGTTCCGGATGCCGTCCTGACGTTTCCGGACACGGTGTAGTCATCACTCGCTGCCACGTTGTAGGTCTGGAGGGATCCGTTGTAGGTGAACACGGTGGTGTCGGCCTCGGGGATGACGATCTGGGCCTTCGCGATGGTGAAGGGCACCTTGACCTCCAGACCGGAGTAGTCGGCACAGTCGGCGACGGATGCCTTCATGTACCAGTCGCCGGCGGTGGAAGGTCTCTGGGCGACGTAGGTTCCGTTCTCCTCAGAGGAGTAGGTGAATGCCACATCACCGAACCTGGCGGCACCTACAGGACTCGCGGCGGTCTGACCATAGGTCCATCCGGCAATGGAGGGTGCGGTGGTGAAGACGTTGATGGCCTTGGTGATCTCGAAGGTCACAACCTTCGTCGCGGTGTCGACATCGGACCAGGCGTAGTTGTCCGCGTCGGTGAGTCTCAGGACCATATCATACGTACCAACATGGGTTCCGACCGCGGTAGACACCACTGAGTACCTCGGACTCTCGGGGACGGAGGCCTCGAGCTCGGATCCAGTGTAGACCTGGGATGCGAGGACTGGTGCCACGACGGCGGCCCTGGCGACGGTGAAGGGCACCTTGACCTCCAGACCGAAGTAGTCGGCACAGTCGGCGACGGATGCCTTCATGTACCAGTCACCCGCGGTCGAGGGCTTCTGGGACACGTAGGTTCCGTTCTCCTCGTGGGAGTAGGTGAAGACAATCTCACCGAAGGCCGCGGTTCCGACAGGGTCGGCGGCGGTCTGACCGTAGGTCCATCCCGCAATGGAGGGAGCAGTTGTGAACGTGTTGGTGGCCTTGGTGATCTGGAATGCATCGGACACGGTCTTCACGGCGGTTCCGACGTCGGACCAGGTGTAGTTAGCAGGGTCGGTGAGCTCCAGGGTCAGGGCATACGTACCGGCCGCCGTGCCCACGGCAGGGGTGACGACGGTGTACCTCTCACTCGCGGGGACGGAAGCGGTCAGCACGGATCCAGTGTAGACCTGCGAGGCGATGACGGGGAACTCCACAGTCGCCTTGGCGATGGTGAACGTGAAGGTCAGGTCGTCGACGGTGGAGTCTGCCCAGATTGAGTCATCCTTATTCACGAGAGAGACGGTCACATTCTGGGAACCTGCGAGAGTGCGGACGTCTCCGTAGACGGTGTACCACGGAGAGGATGTGACTGAATAGGTCTTCTCCGTTCCATCGTACACGAACGAGGTGGAGTCGGCTACGGGCTTCGCAACGGACAGCTTGTTGATCACGAAGACGAAGCTGAGATCCGTGACGGTTCCGTCGGTCCACTCGTGATTGTCTGGATCATTGAGGGTGACGGTCACGGCTTGGAGTCCGGAGACGGTCCTGACGTTGCCGGACACCGTGTAATCATCGGAGGTCACGACGTTGTAGGTCTGTGCGTTTCCATTGAAGGTGAAGACGGTCTCGTCCGCTGCGGGGATCGCCACCTTGGCCTTGATGATCTGGAAGGCACCGGCCACGGTCTTGACGGCGGTTTCAACGTCGGACCAGGTGTAATTGTCCGCGTCGGTGAGCTCCAGGGTCAAGGGGTATGCTCCAACAACGGTTCCCCTTGCAGGGGTGACTACGGAATATCTCTCACTTGCAGGAACAGAGGCGGTGAGTTCCGATCCGGTGTAGGTCTGGGAATCGATCGAGGGGAAGCCCACGGTCGCCTTCGCGATGGTGAATGACACCTTGGTCTCCAGTCCGGAGTAGTCATCGCAATCCACGACGACGGCCTTCATGTACCAGTCGCCCGCATTCGAGGGCCTCTGGGACACATAGGTTCCGTCCTCCTCGGAGGAGTAGGTGTAGACGATGTCGCCGAACATCGCGGTTCCGACCGGTTCAGAGGCGGTCTGGCCGTAGGTCCATCCTGCGATGGAAGGAGCAGTGGTGAAGGAGTTGGTCGCCTTGGTGATCTGGAAAGCGTTGTCAATGGTCCTGGTCTCGGTGACCGCACCTATCCATGCGTAGTTTGCGGGGTCGGTCAGACGCAGTGTCAGGGAGTAGGAACCCACATGGATTCCGGTCGCAGGAGTCTGGACCACGTACCTGTCGCTCTCGGGGACCGTCGCGGTCAGCTCCGATCCGGTGTAGGTCTGGGAGTCGATCGAGGGGAAGCCCACGGTCGCCTTCTGGATGACCCAGGGGATCTCCAGGGTTCCGAAGCAGCTTCCGGTTCCCTCCACGACCACGAGGTAGTTTCCGGCGTTGATACCCCTGTCGGTTCCTGCGCGGATGGTGTAGTCCACCGCCCTCAGAGTCCTCAAGGACGTGCTCACAGTGATCGTGGCAGTCTTCTCCGTTCCGTTGTAGATGGGACTTGTGACAGTCCATCTGCATCCGCCGATGTCCATCTGATCGATGGTGACGGTCAGGAAGGCCTCCGCGGTGTCGAGATGGTTGTCATCCCCGACGATGCGGTATCCGACGACATAGGTTCCGGCATCGATCTTCTGGGGGGAGTTTCTGCCCCATGTTCCGCCATCGGCGTTGTACTGCGCGTCTCCACCCACGGCGGTTCCCTTCGTGAGGAGGTCGCGCTGGTAGACATCATAGATGCGATTGGCGGCGACAGGCAGCTTCGACCAGCTTGACGGTGCCTTGGTGATGCTCACGAGAGCGGTCATCGGCTCGGGCACGTTGTAGTACTGGGACTCGGTGGCGAAGGTCGCCGTGACGGTGACCTGGCCGTCAGCCACGTTGGTCGCGGTTCCGGAATAGGTCACGGTGAGGAGCACGCCGTCGATTCCGACAGGGAGGTCACCGGTGATGACGAGACTGTGGGCGGTTCCGTCATAGACGAAGGATCCGTCGACGAAGGTCACACCGGACATGTCGTAGTCGGCCTTGACGATGACTCCTCTGGAGACGACCGGATCGGTGGTTCCGTCGGACCATACGCAGTTGTCCGCGTCAATGGTGAAGGTCACCTCCGTCCAGTCACCGAGCTGGACGAGATCCCTGTAGTCGCCCGTGTAGCTGGCCCCGGCAGGGGTGTCAGAGGGGAAGCCGTGACGCCGGCCATCCCAGGGGATCTCAACCAGGACTTCAGGTTTCTCGACCTCTCTCGGACAGATGGTCACATCCACCGGGACACTGGTGCGCTGATCGGAATCCCCGTCCAGGGTCCAGCTGATCACCACATAATAGGTTCCGCTCTGGGAGACGTCCGTGAATGAAAGTGTGGGGGAGTTGACACCGAGGACCGAGTCGCCCTGCGTGGTGATCCTGTGCCATTCATAGGTCACGGAGTCCCATTCGAAGTTCTTCGAGACGGACACGGTCACGGGATGTGCGATCCCGTCATAATCTCCCTCGTATCCGTCAACATACACTCCGAAGACGATCGGAACCACATGGGTGGTCAGCAGGAACGCCTCATACTCCCAGCCATATTCCCGATGCATTCCCCTCTCGTAGGTGTGACCTGCCACACCCTGCCCGGTAAGCTCACTGGAATCGTCGAAGAACCGCAGATTGGTTATGCCATAGGTGGATCCGTTCCTCTCATGGGTCACCGTTGCCCCCGCGGGCACCGTGATCAACCGGAGCGCATTGCAGCCGTAGAAGGCATTCACTCCCACGTAGGTGACGGAATCAGGCAGCATGGCCACACCGATGAAGGAATTCTGGAAAGCATAGTCCCCGATGCGGGTCAGCAAGGCGGGGAAGCTCACATCGGTCACCACGGAACCGCAGAACGCCCTCTCGGCGATCTCGACGACCCCGTTCGGGATCACATATGATCCGACCCTTCCGGCAGGGAAGGCGAGGAGAATGGTTCCGTCGGCGTTGAAGAGCACACCGTCCACCACGCTGAAGCGCGTCGAGGGTCCTGCGAGGAGGATCTCCTCCAGGCCATATGCCATCAACGCCCTGTCACCGATGCTCACCAGACCCGCAGGAAGGGTGATCGTCGACAATGCACTCTGTTCAAAGGCCGCCTCCCCGATATCGACCAGGGAGTCAGGCAGGACCAACGAGGTCACGCCTGCTCCGTAGAATGCCTCTTCCCCGATGTACTGAAGATTCTCTCCGAAGACGATGCTGGTCAGAGCGGACCAGGAGAATGCACCGTCCTGTATGCGGACCACGGTATCCGAGAGGGTCACCTCGGATATCGCCGTGCCAGCGAAAGCCGCCTCCCCGATGGTGGTGCATCCGTCTGGAACCGTGTAGGATCCGGCCCTTCCACAGGGGAAGATTAGCAAGGTTGTTCCGTCGGCGTTGAAGAGGACGCCGTCCTCCACGCTGAAGTGCGTCGAGGGCCCTGCGAGGAGGATCTCCTCCAGACTGGGCGCGGCCAGAGCACCGTATCCTATCGACTGGATGCCTCCGTGAAGGGTGATGCTGCAGAGGTGCTGGGAGAAGGCGAAGGCGTTCTCGCAGAGTTCGACACAGTCAGAGGGCACGACGTATCTGGGGTCAGCCTTTCCTCCGGGATAGGCGATCAGACTGGTTCCGTCGGCGTTGAAGAGAACACCGTCGATGGAGGAGAAGTGTTCGGATCCCTCGCTCACCTCATAGTACTGCAGAACGTTGTCGAAGAATGCCCCAAACCCGATGTTCACGAGACCGGAGGGGATTGTTACGCCCGTGATGGTGGATTCTCCGAAGGCCCACATCCCGATACTGCGCACGCTCTCGGGCAACGTGATGGGTCCGCCATAGTGGAGTCCTGAGAAGGCGCCATCCCCGATAATCACCAGAGTGTCCGGCAGCACGAGCCTGTCAAGTTCGAGTCCGACGAACGCCCCTTCTCCGATAGTGATGAAGCCTTGCAGGGTCAGGGACCTGAGGGCATCGCAGTCATCGAAGATGTCTGCCCCGAGCTGGGACGAGGAGTCCCCGTGCAGGATCGCGGAGGTCAGGCGATCCATTCCATCGAGAGCATATCCGGAAAGGTTCCCGACGAGGGGGAGCTCCAGGGTCGTCAGGGGGACCCCGTAGAACGCATATCCTCCGATGTCGATCCGGGTCTCGGGGAACGTCAGGGAGGTCAGGGATGTGCAGCCCGAGAAGGCGCTGCTACCGACCGAGCGGACACCGGTCAGATCCCAGGAGGTGAGGCTGGAGCAGCCCGAGAAGGCCATATCATTTATGGCCTCCACTCCGGAGACGGTCACGTCAGACAGAGAGCTGCAGTTGTAGAACGCCCACTCGTCTATCACCCGGACATGGCCCAGCACCACCGACTCCAGATTCGTGCAGAGGGCGAAGGCACCGTAAGGAAGTGTGTCCGCACCCAGCATGCGGAACGTGCGGAGCGAAGACAGATTGGAGGCGCCGTTGAACACTACATCATTGCCCGTGATGACGAGATCGGTGACGCCGGTGCCGAAAAGGAAGTTCTCGTGCAGCATCACACCGTCCACATCGACCATGAACGTGCCGGTCAGACCGGAGTCCTCGAAGGCCTGCCCCTCGATGTATGTCAGGGTGGAGGGGAGATCGATGCCTCTCAGGGCGGAGCAGTCCCTGAAAGCCCACATGTCGATCGTCCTCACTCCCTCGAGATCGACGGTGGTGAGCGCCGTGTCCTTCCAGAACTCCTCCTCCACGATGGCGGAGTTGCGGACGGTGACGCTCTGCAGGGAGCTGCAGTCTGCAAACGCCATATTTCCGACGGAGGTGACCGTGGCGGGGATGGTGACGGATGTCAGGGATGACCCGAGAAACGCCTCGCTGCCGATCGTCCTCAGATTCGCCAGGGATGCAAGGTCCACACCCTGGATGGCGGTGTGTGCAAAGGCATCCCTGCCGATCGAGGTGAGAGTGGATGGAAGCTCCACACTTGACAGATTGGTGCAACGGAGGAAGTTCCCGTCACCGACATGGGTGACGCCCTCGGATATCACGAGGGAGGTCACATCGGTCCTGTCGGCGAAGTACAGGGTGTCGGGCATCGCACCCGTTCCGCTGATGGTGAGTTTCCCATCGATGAGTTCGTAACTCAAATTGCTGTTGATGTTGCCAGAGGTAGCCTCGGAGGACTCACTCTCCGAGAGGACCAGTGCACCGGTCAGCGCCAGTGCGACCGCCAGCAGGGCGATCAGCAGCCGGATTGCACCTTTTCCCCGGTGCAGGGGGTGTCCGCATTCACTGTTCATAGAATGTGGACAAAATGCAGACTATTAATAATCACGCGCGAAAAACGGATTTCATGAACACGGATTCGCCTTCCATGAACTGTCGGGAGAGACGATCGGACGGGAAACTTCCAGGCGGAAAACGGACCGTTTTATAGAGAGCCTGCGTGGAACATCCATGTCAGAGACACTGATGACAGATGATGACCCAGGAGTGTTGACCGTCCTCGAGATTCTCAGGGAGAGAGGGACCGGAAGGGGCGTGCCCAGGAACGAACTGGAGGACCTCGCGAGGTCCGAGGGCATCGGCGAGGGGATGCTGGAGAGGATCCTTGCTCACCTGTACGACACGGGCAGGGCCTACGAGCCCAACCTGAGGTACGTCAAGTACATCGACTGAGACATCGGGGGCGCCGGACATCACTCTGGCGATCCCACATTTCTTTAAAAAGTGTATTTTTTGACCATCTGAAATCTGGAAAAAGTGTAATTCTAAAGGAAATTTTTTTAGAAAAAGTGTAAAAATTGACCGTCTGAAATCTGGAAAAAATGTATAAAGCTCCAATGCCATATCCAATCGTGGCGAAGATTTTCCAGAGGAAGATAGAGAAGACGATCAGAGAGAACCTCGAGGATCCCGAGGCACCCATACTGCTGATCCAAGGAGCTAGGCAGGTGGGCAAATCCTATATCATACGCAGGGTCGCCTCCGGACGTTTCAGGCACTTCGTCGAGATCAATATGATTGCAGACAAGGCAGGAAACAGGGTTTTCGCCAACATAAACAACATCAAAGACCTGTACTTCGCCATACAGTCCGTGGCCAGGGTCCCGTTGGGCACCGCGGAGGACACGGTGATATTCCTGGATGAGATACAGGAATACGGCCATCTGTTCACATTGCTGAAATTCCTCCGGGAGGACCACAGATACAGGTTCATCGCCAGTGGTTCCCTACTCGGTGTGTCACTCAGGAAGACCTCCTCCATACCCATCGGAAGCATCAGCATCGCAGACATGTTTCCTATGGATTTCGAGGAGTTCCTGTGGGCCAAAGGAATGCAACAGGAATTCACAGAAGAGATCAAGAACAAGCTCCGCTGCAGAGAATCCCTGCCAGAGGGCGTGCACAGGAAGATCATGGATGACTTCAGAGACTACCTGATAGCGGGCGGACTCCCCTACTGCGTGGACCTGTTCCTCTCCACCATGGACATCGTGAAAGTGAGAAACGCACAGCTGGAGATACATTCGCTGTACGGAGACGATGCGACGAAATACGATGTCGAGAACAAGATGCACACCAAGCAGATATTCGACCTGATTCCGTCCAACATAGAGAACAAGCGCAAGAGGGTGTTCGCCAAGGACATCGAAGGAAAACCGCAGGCCAGATTCGAACAGTACAAGGATGATTTCGACGACCTGGTTAGTTCCGGAGTGGCACTGATGGTCACATGCTGCACGGATCCAAGGTTCAGACTGCTTGAATCCGCCAAGCGTAACATGCTCAAACTGTACATGGCAGACGTGGGCATCCTCACCGCTCTGCTGTACAGATACAATGTGAAACCCCTGCGCGAGGACATGCCGCAGATCAACCTGGGAAACGTGTACGAATGCGTCACGGCCATGCAGCTCAGATCCAACGGAAGAGAACTCTATTACTATGACAAGAAGGCCGTGGGTGAGGTGGACTTTCTGGTGGATGACTATGACAATCTCACTGTGATTCCCATAGAGGTGAAATCTGGAAAGGACCACCACAGGCACAACGCATTGGATAAATACATGGGCACGGACGGTTCGCCCGAGACCGCGGTGGTGCTATCCAACGATGGAAGGGTCCACATGGAGGGCAAGATCCTCTACATGCCGATTTATGCACTGATGGTGCTCTGAACCTCTGGAAGGACACGGATCTCACTTTCGGCGACCCCTCCCTTTTCTTTATAAACTCCCTGGGGAATCGTCCGACATCACGAGGGAATCCGATGGCGGAGAGCACGTTCACGTTCCGGTCACTGCAGAGATTCGAGAGATGTCCCCATGCCTACAGGCTCGACCAGACCGAGGCTGACCGGGTCTCGCTCCCGCAGGAGTTCCTCGACACCGTGGTGCGCAACGCCGCGGCCGCCCTCGGCAGGAGGAGGCTGAACGGACGCGTCATCGACAAGGACACCGCCATGTCCGTGTTCTGGAACACCTGGGACGTGCAGTCGGGGCTGCAGCCCCCGGTCCCCTCGGCGGAGAAGTCCGAACTCCTGAAGGTGGGAGAGAGGTGCATGGCGAACTACGTCAGGCTCGCCTCCCGCTTCTGCAACGACGAACTCGTCGCCTGCGACCTCAGGGGCGAGATCCAGGTCCCGGGAGGTTCCGTGGAGGTCAGGATCGACGAGATCTCCAGCAGGGGCGGTGTGATGGTCGTCACCCGGTACATCTCCGAGCCCGGGATCAGGACGAAGGCCGACCTGGAGAACGACAGGGAGATGTTCCTCGCGCTCAGATGGGCGAGGGAGAACGTCCCCGGGGCGGACAGGTGCCTGGTCCAGTGGAAACTCCTCCACCCCGGCTTCGAGATCGAGTCGGAGGTCCCCGACTTCAAGGTGGACGCCGCCGTCGCCGAGGTGGGACGCACCGTCTCCACCATCAGGGCCAGCAGGGAGTTCGGACAGAGGGAGGGCGAGCACTGCGCCCTCTGCAGCTACCGCGAGTGCTGCCCCCGCTTCACACACGGCACCTCCGGCGACGTCGGAGGCAGGGAGCTGGTGTCCCAGTATGCGGAGTTCCAGGAGAAGATCGACGCCCTCAGGCAGAGGATGGAGATGCTGGAGGCCCAGAGGGACGAGGTGGGCAGGAGGCTCATCGACTACGCCGACTCCCACGGCTACACGGCGCTCACCGACGGTACCTTCAAGGCCACGGTGTCCCACTTGAAAAAGGCGGAGCTCCCCAAGGAGAAGTCCGCGGTGATCAGACGTCTCAGGGAGATCGGAAGGCTGGAGGAGATGTCGACCGTGAACTATTCAAGGCTCAGGGCCGACATCGTCAAAGGCATCGCCGATCCCGACATCATCGCGATGGCGGTCATCCTCGATGTCGACAGGGTCAACCTGCGCAGACTGAAATGAAGAGTTTTCCGACCCTCAGTCCACGTTCCTGATGAATCTCGCGGGGACCCCTCCGACCACCGTGCCCGGGGCGACATCCCTGTTGACGACGGCACCGGCGGCCACCACGGCACCGTCGCCTATGGTGACACCGCCGAGGATGGTGGCGTTGGAGCCGATCCACACCCTGTTCCCCACACGGATCGGATTGGCGACCAGGTCCGCCCTCCTCTCGGGGCGGAGGTCGTGGTCCAGGGTGGCGAGGACGACGTTGTGTCCGATCAGGACGTCGTCACCTATGAATATCCCGCCCTGGTCCTGGAAGTGGCAGCAGGAGTTTATGAACACCCTCTTCCCGATGTGCAGGTTCTTTCCGAAGTCGGAGTAGACCGGCAGGAAGATCCTGAGCCCCTCCCCGACCTCGGTGCGGGTGATCTCCGAGAACTCCGCGGAGATGTCCATGCTGGGCCTCGTCCTCTGGTTGAGGACCGCGACCTGCTCGAGGGTCTCCTCGCAGATGCGGTTCATGATGTCCGCCAGATCGGTCCCCGCCTCGATGCGGGAACCCGCCGTGACACTCCCGCGGTACAGTGCCAGCTCCTCGTCCGTGTATCCTCTGGGGACGTCATCCGTCATGGCATCGGCCTCAGAAGGAGAACATCTCGGGGTGCTCGTGACGGATGACCGCGAGTGCCGCGATGCTTCCGACCACCAGGGCCACCAGCAGGGCGACGAGGGTCGCCATCGGGACCACGGCGGGATCGAACCTCTCCGGTTCCACGGGATCGTCGGAGAGACTCCTGTTTATGGAGAGGTGCTCGATGGTCCTGTCGATGGAGTCGTGACCGGTCATGTCGGACCTTATCTGGAGATACTCGATCACCAGTGCCAGGGACCTTCCGCGCTGCATGTCGACCGAGAGGTCCCTGATGTCGATGACCGTGTTGGAGTACTGCTTGTAGGTGGTCTCCCAGGAGTCGTTGTGGATCGTGAGGGACCTCATCTTCAGGGTGTCGTGGGACCTCATCGTGAAGTCCCCTGTGAGGGGCATCAGGATCCCCGCCACCAGTCCCGAGGTGCGGTAGTCGTATCCCTTGTTCAGGAGGACTGCATCGGAGGACGATAGCCTCAGGGACTCCATCTCGAGCTTGATCAGGATCCCGTAGTAGTCCACGTCCACGATGGCCGAGAGGTCCAGGGTAGTGTCGAGACTCATCTCGGTGGACCCGTCCTCCATCGTGCTGTAGTTGATCACGGCCGTTCCCACGATGTCTCCCAGCAGGAGTCCGACCCTTCCGTGTCCCGCAGGCTGGGAGTAGGCGGAGTCGACGTCCAGGGCCAGCATGTATCCGAGCATGCTGATGTTGGAGGCCATCCTGACGGTGTCGCAGACCCTGACATAGTCGATGTCGATCTGGATGGAGGCCGGCCTGACCCCCTCGGAGACCTTGTTCAGGAGCAGACGGTAGGTGGAATCACCGTTCTCCCCGACGATCCTCGCCCTGACCGTGGCGCCCACGGTGGAGATCTTGACGGAGGCGTGGACGTCGTCGGTGAAGGTCACTCCCTTGAACAGCGCGTCGAGGACGACCTGCAGGGAGCTGTCGGTGTCGATCTCGATCGCGGTGTCGAGAAGCTCTGCCCCGAGGAGCTCCCCGAGGTCCACCTCGGCCCTGTGCAGGCCGATGTCGAACACGTTGAGTCCGCGCACCTGGCACTGCAGAAGATACACACCCTCAGCACGGGACTCGCACGACTCGATGACACCAGCGTCGATCTCGACGGAGTCGCAGGAGTCGACGATGTCCTGGAGGTCGATGGTGCCGTGGCGGGTCTCGGCGCGCGAGAGATCGTAGAGGTCGAGGTTGGTCACGTCGAGAACGAGGTCCTCCACGGATATCTCCACGGGTGCGAGACCGTCGTCCACGGTGATGTCGGTGTGTCCGACCCCCACGGAGAGGTTGAGGATCCTGTCGTCGGCGATGTCGAACCTGCCGATGCTGATGTCCCCGGCGGTGGCCTCGATCCTTCCGATGCCGGGCACGTCGGCACCGACGGACAGGAGGATCCCGAGGGTGTCGTCGAGGTCGTAGGCGAGGAACAGGTCACTGAGGACGAGGTCCCCGTCATCGTTGTCGATCTCCACGGAGTCCACGTCGATCTCCGCGTGTACGAACACATCGAGATACTCCGAGATGTCCGTGCTTCCGCCGAACAGGAGCTCCAGGAAGGCCACCAGGTCGAAGTCGGCCTCGAGATCGATTCCACTGGCGATGACGAGCTGGCTGACCCTGTCGTTCAGCACGAGGCTGCGGACCTCGGAGATGTCCGATGTCAACGAGAGGATTCCCTCGGAGTCCAGGGACAGCTGCGGTGCGCCGATCCCTGCGACCTCGGTGCGGACGCAGACGCCGGTCGCAGGCTTATCCATCTCCCTGGCGAACACATCGAAGTTGAACTCGTCGACCGAGACGTGCAGACCGGACACGGTCATCCTGAAGGCGTGCTGTCCGTCCCCGTAGACCGCGAAGACCTCGGTGGAGGTGACGGTATCGATATCGTAGGGGTCCACGCTCCTCTCGACGAACCTGAACTCCTTCAGGTCGAGGGTGAGCACGTCGGTGGCGTTGGAGGGCAGGGCCTGGAGATAGGAGGAGAGATCGGAGGACACCGCGGCGTCGTGTGCGAGGACGTCCATGGAGCGCTCGATGCCGAATCCGACGAGCTCGACGACATGGGTGCCGTCGTGGGAGGACACGGACAGCGTCTCGCTGGCCCCGGGGACGTGCCTGACGGAGACGTCGTAGTCCAGGACCCCGTCGTCGGAGATCACCATGGCACCGTCGTAGGTGAAGGTCCAGGACACGTTCGCGGTGGGGAATGAGAAGTGGAGGGTCTCGATGGTGGTGTCCTCCCCCTGCACGATGCGTCCGCCGTCGACCATTGTGACGGTGGCGTCGCCGAGGAAGTACACCGCCGAGCCGCTTCCGAGGTCTAGCAGGTGGTCGCCGATGTCGATCGTGGAGCCGTCGAGGACCACGACGACGGACCCGTCAGGAAGGACGACGTCGTCGGTGAGGGCGGTGTCACCGTAGGTGGGACCTGAGGGGGCCCCGAGGGAGGGATCGCGGGGAGTGACTCCGAACAGGGGAAGGTCGGAGGACAGGGGGTCCGCAACGGAGGAGTCCTGCTGCGCGAGCGGGACCGAGAGGACGCAGACGGCGGCGATGACGATCGCCAGGAGGGCAGCGGAGCGTCCGCGGATGCAGGTGTTCATAGCGTCTTCCTCCTTCCGACGAGGATCACGGAGACAGGGATGGCGACGACCGCGAACAGGATGCCCAGCACCGCGCACCCGTTGGCGACACCCTCGGCGAACACGTCGGCGATCCTGGCGGTGAGGCCCGGGATCACCTTCAGCACGTCCGCCAGAGGGGTCACGAGGATGCAGGGCAGCATGCCGTTGCAGGGGAGGCCCACACCCAGGACGGAGTTCCAGAAGTCCATCGTCGGACCCATCTGGCTCACCATGTGGGCATCGGTGAAGGCCTGGTACACGTTGTATCCCACCCACAGGGCGGCCGTGCGGGTCGCGATGGCGAAGGACATGTACGCGCCGTTGTTGTCGACGGTGACACGGTTCTGGATGGTTCCGTTGATGAGTGACACCAGACATCCGATAGCCAGTCCGATGAGGAACATGTGCAGGCTCAGGAAGATGACCGCATCCCCGTACCTGATGAACGAGATGGACAGCAGCGCCACGGGCGACAGGATGGCGGACAGCACGAACCAGAACGTGTGCCCGGTGCGGTGGATGGTCTTGGACGCGGGGACCGCGGTGCAGACCGCCCCGAGGATGAGTACGGTGAAGGGCCCGAGGACCTCCAGGACGCTCAGGTGGTAGGTGAACAGCGCGACCTTAGCCATCCATCCCACGGCACCCATGTCGATCATTCCGAGAAGGACGATCATCACGAGCGAGGCCACCATCAGACGGGAGTCGTCGAGCGCCCTGCGTGCGACGGACTCGGGGTTGCGCACCTCGGCATAGGCGAAGGCGACGCAGAGGAGGATGAGCAGCGCGAGGCCCGCCTTGGCCCCGACGGACTCCATCCTCCAGTCGAGATAGATCTTCTCCAGGTAGTAGACGAGGAAGCCGAGCAGCAGCGCGAGGATGACGCCTCCCGCCACGTCGGGCCTCATCTCGCTGTTCCTTCCGTTCTCGAGGGCCTTCGCACAGGGATACGCGAGCAGGGCCTGGAGGATGAGGAACATCCACATCAGGCTCCTCCAGCCGAAGCCGTAGTCGATGGCCGCCCTGCCGATGAAGATGCCGAACACCATCCCCGCACCGAATCCGAGCGACAGGAGCCCGTTCCCGAGATAGCGCTTGTGGGGGATGCGGATGTTGTAGTAGATCTGCGCCACTCCGGTGACGATGACCGCACCGGCACCGACTCCCTGCACGAAGCGGGCGATGCAGAAGAAGGGCATGTTCTCGGATGTGGCGCAGAGGATGCATCCGAGGAGGAACAGGGCCGTGCCCAGCATGAACGGGGTCCTCCTCCCGTAGCGGTCGAGGAATCCTGCGCAGAATCCCATCGCGGCGCACTCCCCGCACACGAATGCGGGGAAGGTCCACTGGAAGTCGTTGCCGAGGAGGGAGTCCAGGTCGAGCTTGAGGTCGAATGCGATGACGTTGGTGCAGGTTGCGGACAGACACACGACGAACGTGCTGAGGGACAGCAACGCCAGTCCCATCATCTCTGCCCTCGTGGAGGCGGTTTCCATATGATCACTACCACGAATTATTACAGTTATATATGGCTCGTCTCTCTCACGGGCATCCGGGAAAGGGCCTGACCCCTCAGGAATCTGGGAAGACCCTGTACTGGAAGCCCCTGCGCAGCACCACCGATGGATCGAGACCGGCACGGTACACGGAGAGATCGGGGACATCGAACCTGTAACGGTGGAGCATCTTGCGGATCTCGTCCTCGGTCCTCTCGGCCAGCGCGACGGCGAGGAGGTCCTCCAGATACTCCTGCTCCTCACGTCCGCACAGCCATCCCTGGTCCCTGGCCAGCGAGGCCCACCTCAGCGAGTAGCTGAGCAGGTCCTTCTTCTTGTAACGGGCTCCGAGATGATGTGCCAGCAGTGCGAGGTACGGTGCCCTCGCCAGCATCTCGGGGGCCCTGGGGGCGTGGGTGAAGAGCTGGCCCAGGACAGTCTTGAGGTCCCTGAGGGACAGAGAGGGGGATCTTCCCACCCCCAGGACGGCGTGACGGTACAGGGACATTCCGGACAGCGTGTCGTTCCCCCAGCTGGCTGCGGCGATGGGTGAGCGGTTTCCGAGATCCGGGACACGTCCGCCCATCGCCATGATGCGGCAGCACATCTCCTCGGCGACCCACCTCCAGTACCTGGGGACCTTCCCGGACTGGACGAGGATCTTGTCCGCGAGCTCCTTCAAGAGGGAATCGTCTGATGGCGCGAGCTCGGCCATAACCAGCTTGGCCATCAGGTTCTCCACCGTGTTCCGGGGATTGTCCAGGAAGGATCTGACCGGCTCCCCCGGAGAATCCGTGACGCCCGTCCCCCAGAACACCATCGAAAGCACAGCGTCGACGAAGTCCTCTCCTGTCCGCAGTCCGGCCAGGTCCCCGGCAAGGTCACGGAATTCCTCCTCGCGCAGGGTCCCGCCGCAGTACAGGACGGCAAGTGCCAGCAGACGGGACAGAGGATCTGGGGAATCCCTCTGGGACTCCGCCATCTCCAGTCCCTTAGCACGGTCTCCGCAGACGAAGAGATGCATTGCGGCCTCCGCGACGGCCCTGGATTCCGAATCTGCCCCGAGCATGTCACGGAGGATGTTGGTGTGCACGGACAGGGGCGTGTGGTACCCCTCACAGGTGAACTCCCCCGTGAGTCCCGGCGGCATCAGACGGGTCACGCCCCCGCAGGCGACACAGGTCATCAGGAGCGGGCGCATCTCGACCACGTTCAACACCTGGAAGGGGGCACCCTCGTCGGCACGTGGGTTGGACAGTCTTCCGCGGCAGACGGGACAGAGCGGTTCGGAGAACATGATCCTCATCGGCAGACCGGTGTGAAGTCCGGGGTAGTCCCTGCTGAACAGGGTCTCGCGGCCCACATCCAGATCGAGATCGTACAGGACGTCGCAGGCCCGGACCCTCAGATGGTCGAGCAGGAAATGGTGCTGCAGGGGACCCATGCCCTCGATCTCACGGTAGATCCCGACGGGATCCTCGCTGACCACGGGAGGACATTTTCCGCAACACTCGAGCCTGGAACGGAAGGATGGGTCCTGGACGTCCTCGTGAAGGTCGCACCTGGTCTCGGGACCGAGCTCCACAAGTCCCTCCCTTGATTCCCTTGCGGGGAAATGGATCCCGTCGTCGGAGTACACCATCCCCGTGGATGGGTCCAGATAGAGTGCCTCCGATTCCGGAAGCGTGACCGCGAACGAGAGCGAGTAGATGGCATCGTACGGCACCTTCAGGGGCTTCTGTACACGCACGGAGGGACTCCACACCTCCTCGAGGGACTTGTTGAACGCCTCCAGCTCCTCCGGTGTGAACGAGTCGGACTCGAACTCTGACGGATCGAACGACCAGGGACCGCCGGTGTCCTCCAGATACGCGAATCCCCTCGCCTTCAGCAGGCGCGGACAGGTGATGTCCTCCTCGACGACCTCTTCCAGTACCACATCGTGGCGCCAGTTGTCCCCGAAATCGTAGGTGTAGATGATCCTCCTGCCGAGATAGTCGGAAAGGATCTCCTTGTCGTCGTCGCGATGTTCGTTGATGCGGAACAGCCTGTCCCCGCGATCCGGTTCGGATATCTCGATCTTCAGCTCTGGGAGCTCGAACATCGACAGATGGTCCCCGCACCACCCCATCGTGGCCCGGATCAGGGTGTCGAGGTCCCTGAACAGCATGTCGGAGGGGACGAGCACCACACGGTACATCGCCTTACCTATGTCCATGAGCTTGATCTTCAGCCTATATGCGGTCATGTCATCACACCTCTTTGAAATCAGGAATCACCATCTGAAGACGTTATCGAAATCACGCCTCTCCGCACATTCCTCCAGGTGGTCGGAGAACTCACTGATGAAATCCTCTGCCTCCTCCGCGAGAATCCCCGAGGATTCACGGAACCCGTCCGCTATGGCAAGCAGGAACTCGGAGGCACTCTCCTCCCCGCCAGACGCGAGGATCTGCCTCAGATCGTTCTGGAATGCATCGCGGAGATTGTCGAGCATCAGCTCGACGGCGTGCTCGGCGGAATCGATATACCCTCCGTAACCGTCGTCGGTGGCCATCGAATACCACTCGCGCTCGTCCATCTCGCTGCACTCGGACGCCTGAGATGCTACATCCTCGGGATCGAAGTCCGCCTTGGAGGATGCCACGGACTCCAGGGCATCCAACAGTCTGCGGTCCCCCACATCCGCCTGCAGCACGCGAAGAACGTTGAGGAGATCATGTGCGTCCATCGTGTGCAGGAGATCGTCTATCCTGTCGGAGAGTTTCTTGGCCATTGTTATCGAGGGAGTCACGGGTCGGAGCTATTTGGTATTTCACTCCGGCAGACCGGGGAATCCACGGTGCCGGGACCGGCACCCGTTTTACCCGTCACGACCATCCCGTCGCATCAGCGGGGCATGCTCCGCATCACAGGAGCACAAACACCTGCTCAGGCCCGTCACGATGGACATCTCCCCCGAGGGGGAGGCATACAAGGGACACATAGTCGAGCTGGGCACCAAGGCCACGATGGCCGCGGAACGCCTTCCCGAGACAGTCGCATATCTGGACACGGGGGCCGAGAGCGACAGGTTCGAGGGGATGACCTCCAACGACGCCCTGAGGATGTTCGGGGCGGATGACCCCGAGCGTCTCTTCAGCATCACTGAGGTCGCGGGATGCAGGACCTTCAGGTTCCTTCCCCGCACGGACCGCGGTCACACCGTGCTGTACCTCCACGGGGGAGGCCACGTCTTCGGATACACCCAGGTCTACTTCGAGCACAACAGGGCCCTGGCGGAGGAGTGCAGCGTCACCGTCGTGTCGCCGGACTTCATCCTCGGATCGGGAAGGAGGAGGGGCATCCACAGGGAGACCTGCGAGCAGGTCCTCTCCGTGTATCTGGAACTTGTCAAGGAAGGGCGTCCCGTGCACCTCATGGGGGACTCCTCGGGAGGTGCCCTCGCGCTGATCCTCTGGCAGATGGTCCGCGAGAGGGGACTGCCCTCTCCCGCGGGACTGGTCCTCTTCTCTCCGTACGTCGACCCGGGTTTCAGCATCCCCGTGGACGAGGACCTGGCCGGGAGGGACATCACCCTCGACAGGCCCGGCCTGGACGGATGCGTGGGCCTGTGGGCCGGGGACACCGACCTCTCCGACCCCGGGATCAGCCCCATCAACGGAAGGTTCGACGGCATCCCGAGGACCATCGTCACGGTGGGAACCGACGAGATCTTCCTGCCCTCCAACGAGGAGCTCGCAAGGAGGATCGACGAGGCGGGAGGGGACGTGACCCTCGTCAGATGCGTCGGATCGTACCACATCTTCCCCGTGTTCACCACGCTCCCGGAATCGAGAAAGGTGATGGAGCTGGTGAGGGACCTCTGCGGACGGGACCGAACGGAGTTCCAGACCGTCACCGGTGACATGCATCCGCCGTCCGGCACCGGGCGCAGACCGGATCGATCGCGGCCACGCTGACCGACCCCATGGATCAGAGACTGTTCACGCGTGACTTCGCGCTCGACCCGGGCGCATGCCTCTTCTGCACCGTGAACTACTTCGTCCTCCTGATCACCATCGTCGGCTTCGCGGAGACCCGTTTCGGGGCGTCCACCGCCGAGGCCGGACTGGCCGCCGGACTCTACGTCATAGGAGGGCTGATATCCCGTCTCACCCTCGGAAAGTACATCGAGCTGGTGGGAAGGAAGAGGATGCTGATGATCGGACTGCTCTTCGCGTTCCTCATCTCCTTCGCCTACTTCCTCATCACATCGATGGAGATGCTCTATGTCGTGCGCCTGGTGCACGGAATGGCATACGGTCTCACCAGCACCGGACTCTCAGACATCATCGCCAGGATCCTGCCCCCCGCCCGCAGGGGAGAGGGACTGGGTTACTACTACCTCAGCATCACCGTGGCCTCCGCCATCGGACCGATGCTCGGAATGATCCTCGCGGGGGACGGGGACTATGACCGCGTGTTCTCCGTGGGCCTCGTGATGTACCTCTCCGCCCTGGTCCTCGCGGTCTTCCTGAGGGTTCCCGAGGAGGAGCTCACCGAGGAGCAGAGGAGGGAGGCGAGACGCTTCAACCCTCGGAACCTGCTGCAGTTCGACGCCGTCCCCCTGGCGGTCACCTGCATGGTATTCTACTTCGCCTACTCCGGCGTGCTGTCGTTCCTCGCCTCGTACACGGAGGGCACGTCCCTCGCCGAGGTGGCCACCTACTACTATCTCGCGATCTCCGCGGGAACCTTCATCTCCAGACTGACCACCGGCAAGATCTACGACCAGAGGGGTCCGAACATCATCATCCTCCCCGGGTACATCGCGTTCGCCGTCAGCATGGCCGTCTTCGCCACCACGTCCACCCCCGCCGTCTTCCTCCTCGCGGGATTCTTCATGGGATACGGAATAAGCATCATCTACTCGGTGTGCCAGGCCATCGTGGTGTCGAGAAGTCCCTACCACAGGCTCGGGGTCACCACCTCCACCTTCGCGGCAGTCAACGACCTGGGAACCGGACTCGGCCCGTCGATACTCGGGATCCTCATCGCGTCCGTGGGATTCAGGGACATGTACCTGGTCTGCGTCGCCATTTCCCTGGTGAGCCTCGGCATGTACTGGGTCATCCACGGGAGGAAGGTCTTCAGGCATCCCGGGGCGAGATGACCGACGATGTCCGATGCCGCACCATCCCCGTTCCGGAAGGGACTGGCACAGGTTAATGTAAAACGCTTTGTACAACCAAACTGAGGGTAACAAAATATATGTTATATATTTTATAAACAATGGGACTTTGTGGACGGAAACACAAGCTCCGACAGGATCCTGAAGAATCTGACCGATCATTTCGAAAAGGTTGGACATGACGAGAGGTCCTGTCTGATCAGGCAACTGGAGGGAATGCTCCGCAGGCTGATCTGCAGGAACATCCGCGAGGATGTTCCGCCGGAAGTATCTTGCCCATGGTGCCAAGGGCATACATATGTCAGATACGGCCTTACCGAAACAGGAAGACAGAGGTACCGCTGCGGGAACTGTCGGAGGACATTCAGTGACGGTTCCGTGAAGAACCTTCTGACCAACAGCAAACTCCCGGCAGAGACCTGGCTGAGATACTGCGGTTGTTTTGCAAACCTGTATTCCCTGAGGAAATGTGCAAGGATCTGCGATGTTTCCCCGAACACATCATTCTTCATGAGAAGACGCATTCCGGAGATGCTTTTCATCCGATTACCTGCTTTCAGAGCAGAAGCAGGAATGGACATCCAGGTCGATGAGATCTACATCCGGGATTCATACAAAGGGCCTGACCGTGATGGAAGGCTCCCGCGCCGCGCCAGAAGGCGCGGCAAAGGATCGGGGCCGGGATTGACAAGGAACTCGTCTGTGTGATGACAGGTGTCAATGATGCGGGCGATATGTTCTTTGGTATTGCGGGAAGAGGCAGATTGTCTCTTGGCCGTGCCAGATCGGTCATTGAGAATAGATTGTGTTCGGGAGTTATCGTGACAACAGATGACGAACAGAGCCACAGGTCGGTCCTGAGGAACATGGGGTGCGATCACAGACCTCATGATGACAGGGAACACGGACATCTGTCCGGGATGGATTCCCACCACTCCCGCATCCGCGGTCACCCACGCCGTTTCAACGGAGTACACAGGATGGTTGGAACAGTGTCTCTGATGGCATGAGTTCCTGGAATCGTTTTCCGAATCCCAGGATGGCAGGACGGTATTGGAAAGAGTACTTTCAGGAAGGTATGTCCAGACGCGTTCGAGGACATCTCCTTCCTGCGAACGGGATTGAACGAGTATAAAATCTGTTTGATGACACATACATCTGATGTATGTATCCGACCGTTTTTCGACTGACTGCAGTGCAATATCTTATATTCCGTACCTCTCTTGATAACGGCTGATGGACTTCAAGGCATATCTCCTCAGATTGAGACCCTCGCATGCGCAGAAGCGCATGCTGGAGAGAACTCTTGAGCTGTGCTGCGAGGTCTACAATTATCTCCTGGACGAACAGATCGCCTACTTCCTTGCCAACGGACGCATAATGTCTGCATATGATCTCAACGCACTCCTGCCGCCTTTGAAAAAGGAGCATGAGGAGTACAACGAGGTCAATGCCCGTACCCTGCAGAACCTGTCCGTGAGGGTGTACAGGTCTTCGGTCAGATGGTCCTCGATGACCGACAGGAACGGTTTCTACCGTCTTCCCAGACACAAGAGGAAGTCCAGGATGCGTTCCTTCGCATATACCGCTCCGGAGGATTTCACGATCTTCCGCAACAGTATCCGTTTCTCCAAGATGAAGAAGGACGAATCGATACGTTTTAAGTGCAATCAGCACCTGCGTGGAGAGTTCAGGACCTGCACGGTGGTCAGGAGGAAGAATTCCTGGCTGTGCTACGTAGGGTGCAATGTCCCTGAGAGACCGTTGCCGACCGAGGGTCCTGCAGGGGAGACCGTCGGTGCAGACCTCGGTCTGCACACGCTCATCACCCTCAGTGACGGGAAGAACTTTGATAGGTTCATTCCCGAACAAAAGGTGATGAATCAGCTGGAGAATGCACAGAGACGTTTGTCGGAGTGTCCGCAGGACACTCCCGAGTACGAGAAGTGGTACAGACGTCTGATCAACAAACATGAAAGGATAGCAAACAAACGCAACAACTACCTGAGGCATGTGGCCAGATATCTTGCCGAAAACTACGGTACCATTGCCGTGGAAGATATCGAACTGCCTGACCTCATACACAGCGAGATCTCCCGCGGCCTGAGAAGGTCGCAATACAATGCAGGATGGGGACAATTGGTGAAGGACCTGTACCAGGCTGCGAAGAGCACCGGTACAAGTATCGTTCCAGTGGATCCATTCTGCACCTCCCAGCTGTGCTGTATGTGCAATGCGTATGTCCGCAAGGACCTTTCCGTCAGAACTCATGAATGCTGGAACTGCGGTCTCGTCATGGACCGCGACCGCAACGCATCGTTCAACGTCTTAAGGATGGCCGTGGGCTGCACGGCTTCGGACCTGATCCGTAAACAGCGGGAGAAACCTCCCTGCACAATCCTGTTTTAACCATCAACAGAAACGTAAACAGAGCCATGTAAAATATCGTACCGCCGATACGGAACCATGAAGGTCTCCACCCGCGGAAGGTATGCACTGCGCATCATGCTCGACCTTGCCATCAACTCCGACGGAAGACCTGTGAGCTTCAAGGACATCTCCGAGAGACAGGGATCTCCTTGAAGTACATGGAGCAGATAGGCATGCTCCGGGTCAAGGCGGGATTCATCAAGAGCATCAGGGGATCCCAGGGAGGATACCTCCTCACCCGCGAACCGAGGGAGTACAGCATCGGGGAGATCGTGTCCGTGACGGAGGGCGAGCTCAACCTCGTGCCATGCGTGGACTGCGCCTTCACCTGCGACAACAACGCCGACTGCCTCTCCGCCCCCTTCTGGAAGAGGCTCAACGAGGTCATCGACGACTCCCTCCACATGTACTACATCTGAGACACCGGCACCGATGACGTGTCCCCCGTGTGACAGGCCCATGGATGGATAGAACGACGCGTCAGAGATGTCGTCGATGCCTCACAGCCTGAATCCTTCGCCCAGGAGCAGGTCGTCCACGAGGTTGAGGACAGTGACTCCCATCTCATCCATCACCAGGGAATCCGTCGTGATGAGGTATTTCGGATAGTTGTCCCTCATGCCCAGCAGAGGTCTGATCTCCCTTTCCCTGACATCCGGATCCGCAACACTGAACGCGACCTGGACATATGCCTTCCTCAATCCGGAGAAGACCACGAAATCTATCTCATGAGGCCCTTTCTTCCCGACCATGAGCTTGTAGCCTCTGGAGACCAGTTCGTTGTACACTATGTTCTCCACGAGCATCCCGTAGTCGAGTCTGTCCCTTCTTCCCGATTCGAAGGTATGCAGGGACATGTCCGAGAGATATGATTTGTACAGGGTCTTGAGTGCCTTCTTGCCTATCACATCGAATCTCTGGCATTTCGAGGAGATATTGCTGGAGAATATCAGATCCAGATACTTCTGAACGGTCGCAGGTTTGGTGTTCAACCCTTCCTTCCGCAGGTAATTGCTGACCGAAGGGGAACTGATCTCCTGACCGGGTACCGAGGATATGAAGCGCACAAGAACATCAAGAAGGTGCCTGTCCCGTATATTCGATCTGGTAAGGATGTCCTTTTCCTTTGTTTCCCCCAGGATCGAATCGACATACTTCCCCTGTGTCTGATGGTCGGAGTATTCGAATCTCTTGGGGAATCCCCCGTAGATCAGATACTCGTTGAAATCCTTACGATCGTCCGTTTCGATACCGTTCAACCTGCGGTACTCCTGGACCTCCCTGTAGGAAAATGGAAGGATCCTGAATTC
The DNA here is from genome assembly GCA_024399175.1 of archaeon. GTDB lineage: Archaea > Thermoplasmatota > Thermoplasmata > Methanomassiliicoccales > Methanomethylophilaceae > Methanomethylophilus. The sequence goes on along the minus strand of JAKSHU010000004.1, from coordinate 2,961 downwards.
GATGTATCTGCCTGTTAGTTTCGTAATCAGTTCACCTGACAGGAGGTAGGAATTACTGCCCGTGATGAATACCGACACCCCCTCGTTGCGGTATCCGTTCAGGAGTGTTTCGAATCCTTCCACATTCTGAACCTCGTCGACAAACAGGTAACGCGGGCCGTCGGAAAACCGGAATGCGTCGTCGATGCACCTTTCAAGGGATTCAGCCGTAGCGATGTTCCTGTACATCCTGTCGTCCAGATCCAGACGGACGATGTTCTGCTTCCCGATGCCCTGCTCGATCAACTCCCTTTCGATCTGGGACATCAGCACGGATTTACCCGAACGCCTCAATCCCACCAGCACCTTGATCATACCAAGGTCATGATAGAGCGGTCTGATCTGCGAGAGATATCTTTCACGGACAAGTTCCACCATAATAGGGGATAAAACTTTGAGTTATTAAGAGTTTTATCCCTTAGAAAAAAACATAGGGGATAAAACTTTGTTACATACTGAATTATATCCCAGATTTAGACAGCCCACGTAATTACCTCGATCCCAGACATACGTTCTATGGAGATATTTCGGATAAAATAACCATTGCCCGCAGGTACTGAGGGCCACCACAATTGGCAACCGACCTACGGGTCTTATCAGGATACGGTTACGCAGTGATGTGTGATATTAATAATCTCACTTTGTAATGCTTTACATCACTGATGATCTGATTATTACCGGATCCCTCAATCCCCTAGACCCTCAAGATCTGTAGAAACTCTTGACAGAACCAGGTAAGTAGGATCCTGCGTTGCGACGCAGGTAAGAGATTTATCGGGAGATTAGGAAACGCTCACCTTCTCGAAGTTTTCTTTCCACCTCTGCCAGATTTTGCAGCCGTTGTTTTCGAGTTTTTGGAAGGTGCGCGCAATGATACTGTGACATCATCCCTGAAGACTCCCCTCGTACGTTTGGGTTTGTCCGAGGGGCCGAGATAGGATGTTTTGCGAGAACTGATGATTGCATGCTGACCATGAAGAACGGTACCCGAACGGGGTCTTTCGGAATGGTTGTCCCTCGTCGGATACTGTTCCATGATCTTCACATCGACATTCTTGGTGGCGATGTGGTTTTGCGCATTGTGCGTATGGGTTTGATGATGTTTCGGAGACTTGCTTTTGACTATGGAGTCTGCCTCAACCTCGATTTTCCTTGCTTTAATCGCTGCCATCGGTTTTCCTCCTTGTGCCGTCTTCATCGTAATGAAGATCGTAAAGCCGGTCGGAAGTCTCTTCATCGACACCCCATTCCTGCAGGTTGTGGTAGTTGTCATCAATGAACACATACTTCGCAATCTTTTCCTGCCACTCTTTGGAGGGGACCCCCCCTTCTGCAAAAAGACTGTAACTGCCCATGTTGCCTGCAAGATCGAGAAGGACCTTCTGAAGGTTCCTCTTCTCCCACCTGGCTTTCACAAGTTCGATAATGAGCTCGTCCTTACTGAGCTTTTCCAGTTTCTCCCATTCGCTTGCCATCATTTCTCACCTCCTTCGCGATAGAATTGTTTTTGACCGATATAGTCCTTCACTTCTTCACGAGAGTTTTCTGAAACAGACTCTCTTCTTTCTTTTCCGTTGATGCATGCGCCGTTGCATTCGTATTCTTTTGCGTTATTTGCCAAATACATAATTTCCTCCATTTTTGGATGATTTTGTTCGAAATTCAAGCGATTATTCGTTTTTAGTAGATACATATTCTAATTCTTTTTGAGTATCACCATAATATGTATCTGACTTATAACTATATATGATTTTCAATCTGATACATTTTCGATTTAAATTGTTAAATATGCAAAATCCATGCAGGAAATAGATATGATAACCCGTACGGTCAAAGTTCCGGAGGAACTTATTAAGGAAATCGACCAGCATATCGATGCTAATGAATACTCCACACGTGCGGATTTCGTTCTCCACGCCCTGAGGGAAACCGTGGAATTCTATGCGGAAAAAAAGAGGATTGCGATCGAGGAATGCAATGGTGGACTGCCTTCGAAATCCGATATCGCCGATTCTTTCCGTGGCTGTACGGACTCATTGATGGAATGGTCATCCCGTCATAAAGGGGATATGGTGCAGATCAACACCCGTGTCCCCGAAGGTCTGGAAATGAAGATTGAATTGCTACTCAAACCCGAATACGGTTTCAAGAGGAAATCGGATTTCACAAGAGTGGCGATAGAACATCTGCTAATGGTTCTTCGTGAATCGGATATGGTATTCCATAACGAGGAGCGTTATGCCAAGAGACAGAAAGAAATCACAGAGATCCTAGACCAGGAACTGGCCGAAGGTGCAGCCAAAGGGCTGCCGATCGAAGAGGTTTTGAAAACATTCCAGGAAAAACTGCAACAATCAGGATATATTGATTGAATTTGTGTAATGATCAGGAGTCTCTAGGAGAATTGAACCTCTGTGACTTCCACATTATGACTCTATGATTGTTATCGCCCTTCCATCAAGCGGCATCACTTCTCGAAATTGTCCCCCATCTCCCGATATTATCTCCCCCACCATTCAACCAAACATCATCAGATAATATGCACAAAGAAGGGTACGATAAAGGAGTCAATAGAGAATAATAAATCGGGCACCTTCGAGCATATGATGGGCATTAATCTAACTGATCTTGGGGCATCCACTAGGATGAGATCTTCGCAATCAAATCAGTGGATAAACCTGTATCATCCCTACTCCTCATTAAGCACTCATTAAGCACCTATTGACCTCGATAACCGATTTTCTTACAAACTCTTTATAAAGGCAGCTGTTTTTCAAAAGATTTTCAGAGCATTTCGCCTTGCTTATTAAGCACCCATTAAGCACCCATTAAGCCCAATAGGGAAGATACTTGAGCAGACGTGTCGAACGCATCTTCGACACTGAGCAAAAACGCCTTTGATTTTTGATTTCAGGCCGGAAT
>JAKSHU010000039.1 GCA_024399175.1 archaeon | reverse complement strand
CGGTAGTTCCTATGTCGTGTGCGATCTCATCTGCGGCCTTCTGGGGGTCCTTCGCGCTCTCGGTGATCTTGTTGTAGATGTTCTCGCAGAGCTGGTCGAGGTCGGGGGTCATGCAGTCCAGCAGGGAAATTCCCATGGTGATGGTCCTGACATCGAGATTCTCGGCGGCAACCATCTGGTTGGTCTCGATGATCTCCTGGAAGTCAATCATCGGAATCAGATCCTGTGCATCATGCTGAAGACTTCTTCCTTCTGTGCGGTGACCTTGCAGCCGACCTCCTCACCGATGCGGTCGAGGTCGTTGACGAGTCCGGGGAAGGTCTTCTTGTACTTGTCGACGTCAACGACGAGGATCATGTTGATGAAGTCCTGGACGGTGGTCATGCTGAGGTCCAGGATGTTGATGTCGTTCTGTGCGAAGTAGTTGCAGACTGCTGCGATGATTCCTGCGTGGTCCTTTCCGACGAGGGTTACGATGATTTTCGAGGTCATGTGGATTCTTCCTTGATTTGGTCAAACGGTTTATTCCCTGACATCCATGATTGCTATCAGGTCACTGAGGATGGCGGATGCGGTCTCGATCTTTCCTGCTCCGCGTCCGTTGATCGTGATTGGTCCTGCGAGATCCGCATCGATCTGTGCGATGTTGAGGGTTCCCGCGATGCTGAGTGGGTGTCCGATGGGTATCAGACGGGGTGCGACCTCCAGGCGGGTCTCGGAGATCTCTCCGATGAGCCTGATCACCATGTTGTGGGCCGCGGCCTGTGCGATGGCATCGGGAGTGATGCCGGTGATGCCGGTGATCTTGACATCGCTGAACGTGACGTTCCTGTGGAACACGGCGTTGGCGAGGATGACGACCTTGGTCGCGGCGTCATATCCCTCGACGTCGTTGGTGGGATCGGTCTCCGCGTATCCGAGCTGCTGGGCTTCCTTGAGTGCCTGCTCGAAGGGCTGACCGTTGTCCATCTTGCTGAGGATGAAGTTGCAGGTTCCGTTGAAGATTCCGCGGATGGACCTGATGTTCTCTCCGACGAGGTTTTCGTGGCAGAGATTGATGATGGGCATCGCTCCTCCGACGGATCCCTCGTAGCGGAACTTGCATCCGTTCCTCTTCGCGAGGTCAGTGAGTTCCTGGAATTTGAGTGCCAGAGGTCCCTTGTTGACGGTTATGACATCCTTTCCGCACTCGAGTGCGTGGGTGATGTTCCTGAGTCCGGTGCCTCCGTCCTTGATGTTGGTGGGGGACACCTCCACGAGGATGTCGTAGTCCACCATATCGAGGGCTTTCACGGAGTCGCTGTAGGTCTGGTCGCTGACGGTGCGCTTCTCCGTCTTCCTGGCGACCACGGCATCCATGTCCAGTCCGTTCTGGTCGATGGCGACCGTCTTGGAATCGATGACGCCCACCACGACCGGCTGTGCGCCGAACCTGTTCTCGAAGAAGTCGTGACGCCTCTTAAGGACCTCCACGAGGCCCTGGCCCACGGTTCCGAATCCTGAGATGAAGAGTCTGACCATCTCAGAGCCCCCTGATGTAGAGCATGTCGTCCTTCTCGCACGCATCGGAGAAGAACCTGTCGAGCTTGTCAAGGTCCTCTCTGCAACGGACTTCTGCGGTGATCATCGCGGTGCGCTTGTCGCTGTTGAGATTCTTTGACGAGTATCCTATATCGGTGGATTCCAGCTTGACTATCCTGGACGCCTCGTCGATGAGGTTCTCGATGTAGGTTGCGTTGAACCTGCCGACCATCATGAACTCGCGGGTGACGGTCTCGTAGACGGAACCCATCTTGGAGATGATGATGTCCTTGGATTTCCAGATCGCCTTGAGTTCCTCCAGCTTCCTGCTGTTCTTGACCTCGAAGGTGACGCTGACCATGATCCTCTGGTTGACGATCTTCTCACGGTCGTGGACGACACCGATGATGTTGCCATCAACCATGGAAATGGGCTCTAGTGAACCGACCAGCTGACCGGGCAAGTCTCTGACGTAAAGCTCTGCGTTTAATAACATGTGATCACCGGACCGTTGTCCGCGTTTGCCACCATATTATTATAATATAAATAAAAGAGCCAGAGTGGGGGATGGTTAACGGATGTAACAACATCCGTTTACTTTAGGGCCACATATGTTCGTACGTCCTTATAAAAAACCAGAGGGCGATTCATTTCTCATGTTCGACTCAATCCTCGTTGCAGTTGACGGAAGTGAGAGCAATCGCGTGGCAGTGGACACCGCGTTGAAACTCGCCAGGGACAACGGTTCAGCCCTGACCGCGTTGTCTGTCTTCGATCCGGGCGGATACATCAGCGCGATATCCGCATCTGGTGTCTCGGATGAGGAGGAGTACAAGAACAAGGTATGTTCCAGCACCCTGGAGTATGTGACGATGCGTGCGGAGGAGGAGGGGGTCAAGCTGACCACCCGCGTGCTTGTCGGCAACCCCGCGGTCAAGATCATCGAGGTGTCCGAGGAGTACGATCTCATCATATGCGGAACCCTCGGACGCACAGGCCTGAACAGACTCATCATGGGAAGTGTCGCAGAGAAGGTCGTGAGACTCTCCAAGTGTCCCGTGCTGGTGTGTCGCAACTGAGCACGCCTCTGGATCTGGGTCATTGTCCCGGATCCCTCAAACCCGATTTTGACGCACCCGCCCCCGTGTTACGAAAGGGGGCAACTTTTATTATCCGTTCCACGATGTGGTTTTGATGCGCAGGATCGCTATTTACGGTAAGGGAGGTATTGGAAAATCCACGACTTCTTCCAATATCTCCGATGCACTTGCAGAGAAAGGTCTCAAGGTTATGCAGATCGGATGCGATCCGAAGGCCGACTCCACACGTCTGTTGACCGGCAACGACAAGCCTGTCACCGTCCTTGATGTCATGAGGGCGGGCAGGGAGCCCACCCTAGAGGACATCGTCCACGAGGGCCGCAACGGTGTCCTCTGTGTGGAGTGCGGCGGACCCAAGCCCGGAATGGGCTGTGCCGGTCGCGGAATCATCGCCGCCTTCGAGGAGCTCGAGAGACTGGATGCGATGTCCGTCTACAACCCCGATGTCATCGTGTACGACGTCCTCGGCGACGTCGTGTGCGGTGGATTCGCGATGCCCATCCGCAACGGCTATGCCAGAGACGTCTTCGTGGTGACCTCCGGTGAGATGATGTCCCTCTACGCGGCCAACAACATCTGCGAGGCCGTCAAGGGATTCAAGCGTGACGGATACGCCCGTTTCGGCGGACTCATACAGAACTCCAGGAACGTGAAGGACGAGGACGATCTAGTGGACCGTGCCGCGGCCGAGATGGAGTCCCAGGTGGTCTTCAGGGTTCCCAGGAGCCCCACGGTGCAGCTGTGCGAGGACCGTCGCATGACCGTCATCTCCGGCGAGCCCGGATCGGAACAGGCGGATGAATACAGGAAGCTCGCGCAGCTTCTCTACGACCGTTCGGAGAACGTCTCCGGCGGAATGAGGCTCGGAGGAGACGACGACCTCGATTGTGATTGTGACTGAGGCGGTTCGCCGCCCCCATCTGGAAGGGAAGAAGATGAAAGTATTGGTATTGGACACCGTTCACGGTGGAAAGATTCTTGCAGAGACCTATCTGAAGAAAAAGAACGAGGTCACGGTGGTGGACGTCTACAAGGTGACCCCCAAGGAGGTGCTCGCCAATCTCCGTCACAGGGGAGCGAAGGTCGCGGACGCGGCTCCCGCAGAACACTTCGACGTGGTCACCATGCCCTGCCACTGTCCCGACAGGTTCCTCGGGGAGTGCACCTACGACAGGAGGATCTTCTTTTCCGACTCCGTGGGCGAGCTCATCGACGACAGGCGTTTCAGGATCGAGATCACCGGAGTCAAGGGAAAGACCAGCACCTGCTACCTGCTGGCACATCTCCTGTGCGCGGCAGGGAAGAAGGTGTTCCTCCACACCTCCCGCGGACTCGGACCTTACATCGATGGAAAGCACATTATCACCGACATGCAGAGCATCGCGCCCCCAACCCTCCTGGCACTGCCCAAGGGCGAGTACGACGTCCTGGTCTGCGAGCTCTCCCTCGGCGGTTCCGGCAAGGCGAACCTCGCGGGAATCACCAACCTCCTCGAGGACTACGGCATCGCCAAGAACACCCGCACCGCGGAGTTCGGAAAGATGGCGGTCCTCACCGACAGGGGAGTGAACATAGTCCCCGAGGGCGAGGTAGGAATCTGGTCGAATTACGGAAAGAACCTCAGGCCCTACGGAAACCGTGTCGAGATCATCGGGGAGCCCGAGTTCGGCAAGCCTCTCAGACTCGCCGTCGAGTACAGGGGCAGACAGGAGGTGTGCCTTTCGGGAGACTACCTCGCCCTCCAGTACCTCGACGCCATCTCCATGGCCCTCGAGTTCTGCGACGAGATGGACGTCCCCGTGGACGCGGTCCTCCAGGGACTTTCCACGTTCAAGGGAGTTCCCGGAAGAGGGGAGATCAGTGAGGAGAACGGAGTCAGATGTCTCCGTGACCGCAACCCCGGAATCTCCCACATGTCCGTGGAGCGCACCCTGTCCTGCCTCAAGCGCATGAACGCGCTGGAGGATGCAGTCCTCGTCATCGACCCCGTCAGCAAGAAGGTCTGCGACAAGATGGACAAGGACCTCATCGCCGAGGTCGCCTCCAGGTATGGCGTCCCCATGCTCGTGACCGACGGGATGGGCAACGAGCCCGAGATCCCGTCCGACAGAAAGACCATCATCAGGATGATCAAAGAGGGTTACCAGTGAACCAGGTCATCCACCCCCGTCCCAACCCCATCGTGGCGGCGATGTACACCCTCAGGGATCTGGACGTCGACGTCATCGTCACCCACGGTCCCGCGGGATGCTGCTTCATGGCCTCCCGTCCCCTGGAGAACGCAGGTGTCAGGATCGTCACCTCCGCACTGAAGGACAACGACCTCATCTTCGGCGGAGGCGACTCCCTGGTCCGCACCCTGAAGGAGGCCCAGAGGAAGTTCAATCCCCGCACCATGGCGGTCGTCGGAACATGTGCCAGCACCATCATCGGAGATGACATCTCCGCGGCCATCAAGAGGGCGGACCTCGGTCCCGACTGCAACTGTTTCGCCGTCGACTGCAGCGGATGCATGACCGACAACACGCAGGGCGCCATCAGGGCGGTCAAGGCCGGTCTCAAGGCCGGACTGATCTCCAGAGAGGAGTGCGAACGCCAGATCTCCCTTCTCAAGGCCGCCACCGACCTGGAGAAGCAGAGGGGAATGGCCGGGAAGACCTATCTCTCTCCCGCCGTGAGTCCCACCAAGATGCACGTCTGCAGGGTCATCGCCAATGCCCTCAAGGAGGGAAAGAAGGTCGCGGTCGTCATGATCGCCAAGAAGGAGCTCGCCTACCGTTTCGCGGACATGTTCGTCGCGATGGACGAGGCGAGGAGGAAGCTCGGAGGACAGACCCTCTTCGTGGCCAACATGGATGGGGATCTGGGTCTTCCCCGCATCCGCCGTTACTGCAGCAACATCAACGCCGAGCTGGACGCCGATGGCGTCACCATCGATCGCATGGTCGGAGGACTCGACGAGTACGCCGTCATCGGTGACAGGGTCAAGGAGGCCGTGGACGAGTTCAAGCCCGACATGAGGATCATCCTCGGAATCTGCCACGCCTACCCGGACATGCAGAAGGACGACATCCTCATCACCGACCAGCCCAGGCAGCTTGCCAACTACCTCGACCAGAACTTCCTCTGTGCGGTCGGTGAGGTCTCCTCGCACAACATGGTCATGGGTGCCAAGGGAATAGTCCACCTCGAGACCGCCGACACCCTGAGGGAAATCATCAGGGAGATGTGAGATGAAGGGATTCGTAATCTCCGGTGCGGGAAGCGGGGTCGGCAAGACCTCCATCACCACCGGAATCCTCTCGACCCTCTCGAAGAGGTACAAGGTCCAGGCCTTTAAGGCGGGCCCCGATTTCATCGACCCGATGTACCACACCGCGGCCACCGGCAGGCCCGCACGCAACCTGGACTCGTTCATGATGTCGGACGACCGTCTCCGCAACCTGGTGGGATACGCGTCCCAGGACGCCGACCTCTGCGTCGTGGAGGGAGTGAGAGGGCTCTACGAGGGATTCCAGGGAGACGGGGAGATCGGGTCCACGGCCTATGTCGCCAAGCTCCTGGGTCTTCCCGTCGTGCTGGTCTTGGACGCAGGTTCGCTCACCCGCAGCGCGGCCGCCATCCTCAACGGATTCAAAGCCTTCGACCCCGAGGTGAAGATCGCGGGAGTGATCCTGAACAAGGTCTCCGGGCCCCAGCATTCCGACAAGCTCGACGTGGCGATGAGCACCTACTGCAGGGACATACAGGTCGTCGGAAAGATCCGCAAGGATAAGGACAACGTGCTGGGACAGAGGTATCTGGGTCTTCACACCCTGCACTCCTTCGAGAAGGGGGAGATCGAACCTCTGGAGAGACTCGTCGACCCCATCGACATGGACGTCCTGCTGGGGATCGCGGAGACCGCCAGCGGGGACCTGCCCACGGAGTCCCCCTACGTGAAGCGTGACAGCGGCATCACCGCGGTAGTGCCGATGGATGACGCCTATTCATTCTATTATCGCGAGAACATCGAGTGCCTCGAGGCCTCGGGAATCAGGGTCAGGACCTTCCGCCCCACAGACGGGGAACCTCTACCCGATGCGGACATGGCATACCTCGGCGGAGGATACCCTGAGCTCTACACGGAGAGGATCTCTGCCAACAGGGACTTCCTCGACGGACTGAGGAACATGTCTCTCGAGAACAAGCCCATCCTGGGAGAGTGCGGAGGTCTCATGACCATGTGCTCCACCATCCGTGACAAGTCCGGAGAGGAGTATCCGATGGCGGGAATCTTCGACGCACGTGCCGATATGGTCGACAAGCGTCACGGGCCCACCTACATGCTGACGGAGGCCATGGCCAACAATCCCCTGTTCAAGGGTCCCGTCCGCGGACATGAATATCATTACTCGGAGGTCTTCCCCCGGGACGGATCGCAGTTCTGCTTCGATGTGCGTCGCGGACTCGGAATCAAGGACAGGATGGACGGCCTGACCGTCAGGAACTCCGTCGGAACCTACATGCACCAGCATGCACTGTCCGCCGACGACTGGGCCGCGGGATTCGTGGAAGCCGTTCACTGATCCCGGTACCTCTCCTCGAGGCCTCTGGCGATGTCCAGGGCTCCGGGGAGGTCACTGTTTTCCAGCTTTTTCCACACTTTTTCCGTCGCCAGGATCTCCGCCAGGTACTCTGCCCTCCTGGGCTGTTGCGAGACCCTTTCCTGGAGTCCGCTCCTGATCTCGGTGAGGAGCCTCATCATCAGGTCGTACTCCGGACCGAGCATCTCGTCGATCCTTCTGGCGACATAGGGCGGGAAGGCCGGCACGGATCCCTCGGAGGACACGGCCACGGTGTACGTGTCCTTCCTGACGATGGAGGGCAGGAGGATGTCTCCTCCCCCGTGCGCGGAGTTGACGAGGATGCCGTTCCTCCTCGCGGATGCGGTGATGGCCGCGTTGAGCGCCTTGCTGTCCGTCGCGGCGACGGCGATGAACTTTCCCTCGAGATATCCTCCGATGTCCTCGGGATTGAAATGGTCCAGGATTATCTCGTCGCAGACCTCCCCCATGTTGGGCACGGTCTTGTCGGCGACCACGGTGATGTGGAACCCTTCGAACTGCCTGCACTTGCGGTAGGCGACGTTGCCCCCGCCGAATACGATTATGCTACGATCTTTGGTCGGTTCGAGGAAAACGGGTACTTTTCTGGCCATTGACTCTCAATCCCTGCAACCGTATATATTCTGAATGCAGAACCGGAATCGGGCTTGATAGAAAGTTTTATAAACTAGACTATAATAGGGTGGTTTAAGCTCCTGTGGTGTAGCGGCCAATCATGAAGCCCTCTCGAGGCTTCGACACGGGTTCAAATCCCGTCGGGAGCACTCATCTTTCTCTCAACTTTCATCTGGATTCATCTCTCTGCGTCCTGTGTTTTCCGTTCACTCTTCTTCTTCACATCCTCCGCGTCCGTTCCGGATCCGTTCTCAATGAGCCAGATGTGGGGCGCCATCACGTTTCCGGGGAGCATCTCGTCCCTGAGATCATCATGCTGGGGGTGGACTAAACCCCCGGGGGGTCTGTCCCTACAGAGACATTCTGTCGCCCATATGTCCCTAGGGGGACAGTGTGGCCCGTAGTCGTCATCCGGGTGGGGACTGTTTCAAATATAATGAAAAAATGGAAACGCTCGTGGTTAATGGTTCGCTTACACCCGAAGAAAGAATGAAGTTCGCGACCTCTGCGGAGACCGCGGATGTAGTGGAGGAACTCGGCAGCAAACCTGAGGGACTTACTCAGGAGGAAGTCAGTGCCGCCCGCGTTCAGTACGGAAGGAACACCGTCACTAACAAGGACAAGCACAGGGCTGCCAGAAGGTTCTACCGCGCATTCTGCAACGTATTTGCACTTGCACTGTTCTGTTACGCGTTCATCGATGCAATCCTCTGCGGATTGGATCTTGAACTCGAGAATCCGTCAATCATCGACATCATCGTACAGGGATACATCGATGACTGGCAGTTCATCACCATCATGGTGTCGCTGATCCTCATTTCCGGAGCAGTCTCCTTCATCCAGGAGACCAGGAACACCAGGATCGCCGACAAGCTCGTCAGCATGGTGTCCACAACCATCACCGTCGTGCGTGACGGTGAGGAGGCGGAGGTCGACTCCAGGGACATCGTCGTCGGAGACATCATCATCATGGATACCGGAGACACCGTTCCCGCGGATGTCAGGATCCTTGAATCGAATCACCTTAAGGTCGACCAGTCCGCCCTCACCGGCGAGTCTGCCGACGTCACCAAGAACAACGAGACCGACAGCCCCTCCAAGCCTGTCCTCCAGTGCGACAACCTCGCATTCATGGGAACCAGCGTCGTCGGAGGATCCGCCAAGGCCATCGTCGTCAATGTCGGAAACGACACCCTATTCGGCGCCATCGCCGACAAGCTTTCCGGGAAGAGCCCCAAGACCGCCTATGACATCGGAACCAAGAAGGTCGTCAAACTTCTGCTCACCATCATGATCTGCATGATCCCCCCGGTCATCTGCATCATGCTCGCCAAGAACCCCACCTGGGACGGCGTGACCGAGGCCATCAAGTACGCCATCGCACTCGCCGTTGGACTCATGCCCGAGATGCTGTCCACCATCGTGACCGCAAACCTCGCCAAGGGTGCCATCGAGATGTCCAAGAAGAAGGTCATCGTCAAGGACATGACCTCCCTCCAGAACTTCGGAGCAATGGACATCCTCTGCCCCGGCAAGACCGGAACCCTGACCCAGAACAAGATCTCCGTCAAGGCCTGCTGTGACATCTACGGAAACAACAGCACCACCGTGTCCCTCTACTCCGCACTGAACAGCGGAAACCTCACCTCGTCCACCAACCAGATCGACTGGGCCATCGACGAGTTCGCGGCGGAGAAGGGAGACCTCTCCACCGAGCTCAAGGGATACGAGTTCGTCAACGACCTTCCCTTCGACTTCATCAGGAGGAGGGCCACCGTCGTCGTCAAGAGGAAGGAGGACGGCATTGACTTCGTCATCACCAAGGGAGCAATCCAGGAGATGCTCTCCATCTCCACCGGATACCTCGATGAGAACAGGGACATCCAGCCCATCGACGACAAGGTCACCAACGACATCCTCGGACTCGCCGAGTGGTACAGCACCAAGGGAATGCGTGTCCTCGGAGTCTGCTACAAGCCCATCGCCGACGGAACCGAGTTCACCCCCGCGGACGAGTCCGACCTCATCGTCGCCGGACTCATCGTCTTCATGGATCCCGTCAAGGAGAGCACCGCCGGTGCGATCAAGGACATGAAGGACTACGGAATCCAGGTCAAGGTCCTCACCGGTGACAACGAGTTCGTCACCAAGTACGTGTGCGAGGAGATCGAGCTCCCCACCTCCGATGTCATCACCGGAGGACAGGTCGACGCCATGTCCGACGAGGAGCTCCAGCAGGCCGTCGAGACCTGCAACGTGTTCGCCAGGCTCACCCCTGACAACAAGGCCCGTATCGTCACCGCACTCCGTGCCAAGGGACACACCGTCGGTCTTCTCGGAGACGGAATCAACGACTCCGTCGCCATGAGGCAGGCGGACATCGGAATCTCCGTCGACACCGGAGCGGACATCGCCAAGGAGTCCGCGGACCTCATCCTTCTCGAGAAGGACCTCGGCGTCCTCAAGGACGGAGCGATCCAGGGAAGGTGCGTCTACGCCAACACCGTGAAGTACGTCAAGATGATCGGAGGAATCAACTTCGGTTACATGTTCTCCCTGATCATGGCCACCCTTCTGTTCAACTTCGAACCTATCGGAGCCATGCAGATCCTTGTGTTCAATCTTGTGAACGATATCGCATGCATGTTCATCGCATGGGACAATGTCGAGGACGAGTACGTCCGTGAACCCCGTAAATGGGATACAACAAACCTGCGTACGGTCTTCGTCGGTTATGGACCTATGTGCTGTGTCACCGATGTCATCTCATGGACGTTCTTTGCGTTCGTGGTCATTCCCATGGCCTGCCCCGGCGTCACCAGCGGATGGGACGTCCTCATGGGAGGTTTCGTCACTGATATCGAGAGCGAGCTCGAGGCGATGTCCCCGCTTATGCAGGAACAGTCCCTCTACGCCGTCGCCATGTTCCAGACCTGTTGGTGTGTAGAGCAGTATTCCCGTGGTATGCCCTGGTGTTCATGCTCCTCATCGGACTCACCTACTTCACCATCGCATCCCTTGCAAAGAAACGCGTCATCAGGAAGCACGGTTACTTCGCCTGCTGATCCGACCGTCAAAACATTTTACCCCGTCTGGGATTCCGGGCGGGGATGTTTCTGTTCTTTATTGCATGTTTTTGTATATTGGAAATGCTGTTTTTGACATATTAATGTATTAATTAATACATTAAAGTATACAATAATACATGAGTTATTT
>JAKSHU010000038.1 GCA_024399175.1 archaeon | reverse complement strand
AGAAATCTTGCCCGTTTGAGTGATTTATAAACCCACTCAAATATGTAAAGAACCAGAATATCAGAAAAGGGCTCACTCGTCAAGGAAGTCCAGGTTTCCCTCGCGGACCATCCTGCGGTAGAGCCTCGCCAGAGCTTCGGAGTGGGTCAGACCGAGCTTCTCGAGGACCTTCTCGGAATCATAGACGAGGATGGGATCCATGCGGACATCCACGGCGGCGTCGCGCAGAAGGTTGGCGTTCCTGAGTCCGAGCCCCTCGTATATGTCGGAGATGTAGCGGTTGAAGCGCACGCCCTTGTTCCTCGCCGCCCTGCGAATGAGGTCGGTGGTCCCCGAACCGTACTGGGAGGCCTTCTTGATGCGGGATGAGAGCACGGGGAATCCCAGGTCGGCCACGATCTCGCGGAGCACCGCCTTGCGGTCGTCCAGCGACTCGGGACGCAGCTCGTCCTGGTTGAGCGCGACGATCTCTCTGATGACATCCTCGTCGAGGTAGGGATACCTCAGATCCTTCTTGAAATGCCGGGCGATGGCGGTCTCGCAGGGGACGGAAACCTTGTAGAGTCTGTCGACACCCCATTCCTTGACACGGTTGTACTCCTCGTCATCCTGCTCCACCGAGCGTGCGCAACCCATGAAGTACTCGTCGCTGCCCTGTCCCGTGAGGATGACCTTCTCGCCGGCCGCACGGCAGACGGTGAAGAGCTGGAGGTCGTAGGAGATGGTGAAAGGGTCACTGACCCCTGTGGCGGAGATCATCTCGCGGATCGTGCTCTCGATGTTCTCCTCGGAGATGCGACACTGGATCCAGGGAAGCCCCAGCTTCCCGGCGAGCTCGCGTCCCTTTTCCACGTCGAAGCTGTCATCGGTGCCGCACGTGTAGAGGGTGACGGAACGGGCGTACCTGGACGCCATGGCCGCCACCAGTCCCGAATCGATGCCGCCGGAGAACGCGACCCCGCAGTGCTTTCCCTCGCAGGCCTTGCGTATTGACTCCTCCAGCGCCTTTCCAAGTCTCTCATAGTCGGACACGATTCGATCTCCTTTCTGACAGGTCATCTACATTCTAGTATTATCTTATATGGTAAGCCGATGCGGACCGTCCCCTCGCCCCGGACCAGGGAGCGTGCAGGGCCTCCCACGACTCTGCTGGATGGATACATCATAACCCCATATTCCAACTTTACCCAATTGTTATATTATATAAAATTTTATCAAAACTAAGTATCATTTATAAAACTTATTAACAATTCCTCAATAATCCTTAATCATAGTATATAATAGATATGTTTGCATAATCGTTTTTATATGTCCAACTATATTTAAAATATACTATTCAGGAGATAGGGCGGAAAAACAGACTATCACGTGGGTAAGAAGCCAATAACAACTTATTACGGAGGATAACAAATGGCAAAACACGGAGTTCGGATCCTTGCAGAAGGAATGAGTCACGCCTCGGGATGGGGCAATGATTCCGGACTCGTCAAATCGATAGGATGGAAGCAGGGAATGATCATCGCGATGGGTGTCCCCATCCTGATCCTTCCCGGAATCTTCGACATCGCGGGGACCGCGTGGGGACTCAGCATCCTCATCTGGACGATCTCCGTCATCCAGGGATTCCTGCAGAACTTCGCCATCGGAGAGATGGCATCCACCCTCGAGACTCCTGGAATAGGAGGCTGTGCCCAGCGGGTGTTCACGAACCCGAAGGGCGGCAAGTACGGGTTGGGCAAGTTCGCGGGAGCGTTCACGGCATGGGCCTACTGGTTCACATGGACGCCTGTCATCCCGATCTTCACATGCACAGCGGTCGAATACATCATGACGTTCCTCACCTACAGCTGCGGAATGGCTCCCTTCGACGACAATATGACTCTCATGTTCCAGCTCATCGTGGGGATCATCATCTTCAGCGTGATCATCCTGGTCGGTTCCAGGGGACTCTCCGGAGGAGCCAAGCTGGGACTCATCCTGGCACTCATCGCGATCCTGCCTCTGATGGTCATCATCCTGATGCCCCTCACCGGTATCGTCGTCGGCTCGGGAGAGCTCACCGGATTCAGCTTCGACAGGATCACGGCCAACTTCACTCCCCCCGGATGGAACTGGAGCGCAGGCGACTTCATGATGGTGTTCGGAATGTTCGCGTATGCACAGTGGTGTGCCTGCGCCTGGGAGTCCACCGCCACCTACGGTGCCGAGTACAAGGAGCCCGGAAAGGACCTTCCCAAGGCCATGGTCTCCGCGGGACTCGTCTGTCTCGCGATGTACTTCATCGTCCCTTTCGTCATCTACGGACTGATGCAGCCCGAGCAGATCAACCACTGGGGAATCGCCACCCTCTACCCGATAGCGGAGTTCGACTTCGGATTCATCGGCCTGGTGCTGGCGGTCGTCCTGCTGGTGACCGCGATGGTGATGCTGATCCAGACAGCCTTCCTCGGTTCGTCGAGGACGCTGTACTTCATGGGTTACGAGGGCAACATGCCGAAGTTCTTCACGAAGACGAACAGGAACGGTGCGCCGCTGACGGCGATGTTCTTCCAGTTCGCGATGGGGATCATGTTCATCGTGATCATCCATTTCGGTTCGGTCGGAATGATCCTCGCGGCATCGTCCTTCGGATTCTCGTTCGCACTCGGAATGGGAATGCTGGCGTTCGTCGTGTCCAGGATCAGTCCCAGGTTCAAGGACCTGGAGAGACCCTACAGGGCACCGAGGGGATGGTTCTACGTCGCCTGCGGACTCACCGTCTACCAGTTCTTCGTGCTGATCCCCTGCCTCGCCTACTGGTGCATCAACGGGGGAATCGAGAACGGAACCTTCTCCGTCGTCATCGGAGCGGTCATCCTCCTGCTGTACATCCCGATATGGTTCATCGTGCAGTACGTCAACGGAAAGGACGACGAGCGCTGCTTCATCTGCAGGAGGACCGTCGACGAGTACAACAACTTCGTCACCAACGAGAGACACATCGACATGGTCGAGAAGGAGGACCTGATGTCCGAGATGGATTCACTACCAGTCCTTTTGGTCGGAAACAGCTACGTTCCGCTGTGTCCGATCTGCTACGAGCTGACCTTCGGCTTCTCGTCAGATCCTGAGGAGAAGAGGTCCGGAAGAAAGAAGGGCCTCAGCCTGGAGCCGAAGTTCAAATTGGACAAGATGGGGGCTGATGACTCCGAGCTGTGATCCGGGAGACATCCCGGGACACGGCACACGGTTCCCGCATCGATGAGGGCCGGGCACACGGATCCGGACGGCCCGACATACTCCGTCCGATATGATCCCTGCCTGACCGCGCAACAAACCAATTGAATCTGTCACCAAATCATTTTCCGGACGGATGGACCGACGGCCACTGCAATGGTCGCCGGTCCGTCCCCCAGTTTTCATCCCGACTATGGACGCGACAAGATAATATCGGAGCGTCCACTGGTACCCTCAGACAATCCATGGAACGGAAAGAGCTGCTCCCATTGGCGGGCGTCGTCATCGCGGTGTTCATATTCAACATGTCCGAGTTCATCCCCATAGGACTTCTCACGGGGATCTCCGAGGACTTCGGCATCAGCGAGTCCTCCGCCGGACTCATCATCTCCGTGTACGCGTGGGCGGTGGCCATCCTCTCCCTGCCGATGATGCTGCTCCTGAAGAAGATGGAGTTCCGCAGGATGCTGCTCCTCAGCATCGCGCTCTTCACCGTGTTCCAGTTCGCCTCGGGAGTTGCAACGGGATACGGAATGCTCGTCGTCTCCCGTCTCGGGGTGGCGGCGGCCCATGCCATCTTCTGGTCCATCGCCCCCAACCTCGCCATCCGCGTCGTCTCCGAGAGATACCGCAGGGTGGCCCTCAGCATGGTCGCCGTGGGAACCTCGATCGCGATGATAGTCGGACTGCCCGTCGGAAGGGTCATCGGTCTCGCCCTCGGCTGGAGGATGGCGTTCCTCGTCATTGCAGCCGTCGCGGTGGCGACCCTCGTGCTGATCCTCGTCGTGTTCCCCCACCTGGAGAATCCCGGCACGTTCACTCTGAAGAGGCTTCCGGAGATCTTCCGCAACAGGACCCTCGTGTGCATCTACGTCGTCCTCGCAATCTACATCACCGGATGCTACACCGGCTACAGCTACATCGAGCCGTTCCTGCAGCAGGTGGGCGGACTCGACGACCTCGTCATCACCGTGGCCCTCGTGGTGTTCGGCCTGGCGGGATTCATCGGAAGCAGCCTGTTCGCCCGGATGTACGAGGGCCACAGATGCACCTTCCTGCTCTACGGATTTATCGGAACGTCCGTCTCGCTCCTCCTCATGAGGAGCCTCGGCCCCTACCTCCTCGGAGCGCTCGTCGTGTGCACCATATGGGGCGCCCTCCACACCTGCTTCAACACCGCATACCAGAACGAGACCCTCCGCGCGGCATCGGAGGATGCGGGACCCATCGCCATGTCCCTCTTCTCGGGGATCTACAACGTCGGCATCGCGATGGGACCGATCGTGGGCGGACTAGTGATAGACAATCTCGGCATGGACCTCATCGGATACGCGGGAAGCATCTTCACCCTGACTGCACTCGTCATCGCCGCGCTGGTCCTGGTCCCCAGACTGAGGGCCGGGGAGGACCGTTCCGTCTGATGGACACCTTATAAACGATAAGCGCAATCCTGAGAGGGATAACATGTGCGCATACCACGAATACAATGGAATGAAGATCAGGAACCTCGTCAAGGTCGCCAACGACGAGCTCGACGCAGACGCGATGTACACCCTCGGATGCAGGTACTGCTTCGGATACGGAGTCAGGGCCAACAAGAAGAAGGCATTCTACTGGATGCTCGGAGCCGCATTCCTCGACGACCCCACCGCACAGTACCTCGTCGGAACCATGTTCATCTTCGGAGAGGGAACCAGGGTCAACTACAACGAGGCCCTCTACTGGTTCGGAATCGCCGGAGAGCAGGGAGACGCCATGTCCCTCAACGAGCTCGGAATCATGTACGCAGAGGGAATGGGTGTCGAGGCGGACTTCGCCAAGGCACGCGAATACTGGGAGAGGTCCAAGGAGCTCGGATGCGAGGAGGCCACCGAGAACCTCAAGCAGCTCGACGAGATGCAGAACTGATCACCATGGCCAACTACTGTCCGAACTGCGGAAGGGGCGTCGGGGTCAACGACTCCTACTGCCCCGACTGCGGCTCGCCCCTGAACATCACCAGCTGCGGAACCACCGCCGTCCCCCATGCGGGCACCTCCCACTCCACCCTTCTGGGCATCGCGGAGATCCTCACGGGACTGTGGGCCATCCTCGCGCTGCTGCTCGGAATCCTGATGCTCGCGGGATCCAGCATCATCAACGACTCGGTGTTCTTCATCGTGGGCTCCACGCTGAGCTTCTCGTTCTTTCTGGCGGCGCTCTTCGCGGGACTCGCCGCGAACAACATCAGGAAGCGCAAGCACGCCAAGACCACCATGGTGCTCCTGATCCTCTCGGGAATCTTCGGACTCGGATGGATCTACATCGCGATCGGAGTCGTGATGGCGGTCATCGTGCTCATGAGCGAGAACGAGTTCACGAGCTGAGAACCAAACGCGGGCACAGGCCCGCACCTTACCTTTTTTTTGAATTATCGGAAAAACTGGGTGTTTGCCCTCTTGATACCTAGTAACAGTTAACGACGTGCCGGAAGAGGGCCACCGGGCGTCTGGATATTGTATTGTCCCCGCAGGATATAAAACTGGCCCCTCAGTGACCGTGACAGGCATGCACGCCAGCATCGGATTCGGTGCCGAATTCTCCTTTCAGGAACATTTCCACAGCCTGGTCCGCATCGCCGGTGATTCCGGAGACGAGCTGGATCCCCATGGACTGCACCATGTTGTATGCACCCATGCCCATTCCTCCGCAGAGAAGCACGTCGGCTCCGAGAGACTTCAGGACCATTCCGACACCGCTGTGGGATGCACCGTTGCAGGGGCAGACCTCGGACGAGGTCACCTTTCCGCCCTCGACCTGGTAGACCTTGAAGAACTCGGTCCTTCCGAAATGCTGGAACACCTGTCCATCCGCGTATGTTACCGCTATCCTCATGATATCACTGCCTGGGAGAATACAGTCCGTGTATTTCGCATTCACTGATGATGTGCCCCTCGATCTCCGCCATGAGCTCGTCGTGCGTGAAACCGGTGACGAGAGACGGGATGAAATCGAGGGCATATGCCTTGAGGACATACGTGTGCGGTGCATCGGGAGGGTTGGGTCCGCCGTAGAAGCAGGAGTCGAGCCTGTCGGGAATGCGGCCGGGATACCAGCTGGTGACCCCCTGTACGAGTGTGGGATCCGTGCGCGAGGCGTTCTCGGGCAACGATGTCCTGGTGAGTCCCGAGATCAGCCAGTGCATGAAGACGAATCCCTTCAGTCTGACCACGTCGGGATCGCTGAAGACGACCGCGAACGACACCGTGCCCTCGGGAGCGTCCTCTATCTCGAAAGGTATGGAGAGCGATGAACGGGGGCCGATCCATTCGGTCCCCTTGCCGCCATATCTGTCCTGTATCCATCCGTCCACGATGGCCTCGCTGCGAATCTGCATGATTCACCGATGGACATGACGGTTTAAAGCTTGGGGTCAGAGCAGCAGGAACGGCAGTGCCAGCAGAATCGATGACAATGCCAGCACACATGCGATCATATAGATGCGCGATCCCGCGCCGTTTGCTTTCGCAACCCTCTTGTCAGTGAAAATGTCCTTTCCCATCCTAATCATCCCATCGGAATGAATCCATCCTAGGACGGTCAATGATGTCCTACTATTTATGTCTGCATTTTGTCTACGACTTCCAGGACGGAAAACTGCGCGGAATCGTCCCCCGGTGTGCGACATTCTGGTGCAGGAAAGGGCCCGACACCATTATATATTTTCAACAACTTCCAAAAACCAAGTCTGGTGGAGGGTTCTCCCCCTTCCACCAAACCCCTGTTTTAGACCGTTCTTCCGCGATGACTGATTCCGTGAAGGACCACGTACATCACCAGCGACAGCAGGCCCAGTCCCGCCATCAGCAGGTAGTTGCCCCTGTAACCGAGGAGATCGATTATTCCTCCGTTCACTATGGCTCCGATGGCATATGCCATATCCATGAAGATGCAGAACATGGACACCGCCACCCCGACCCTCTCCGGACCCGCGTCGCGCACCACCACGGCCTGACCGACGGAGTTGAGCTGCGCGATGTTGAACCCTATCATCATTCCGCCGAGCAGAAGCACGATCCCGTTGCCGGTGGTTCCGATGAGCACCATTCCGAGGATGTAGAGGATGAACATGGGAATCAGAGCCCAGTTCTCCCCGCGCACATCGTAGATCCTTCCGAGGAACAGCCTGCAGATCAGTGTTCCGACAGACAGGGTGACGAAGAAGAACGTGGCATAGTCATACAGCCCGATTTCGGCCCCGTAGGGGGCTATGAACGACAGCACCCCCGAGTAGGAGAAGAAGAACACGAACGTGACCAGGCATATCGGCAGTGCGGAACGCTCATAGTACTGCGAGCCGGAGACGTGTTCCCTCCCGGCATCGACGACCGGACGGCCCGCGTCCTTGATGAAAAGCGATGTCACGAGGGCACCGAGACTGGCGATGACACCGATGGTGAAGATGTCGTTGTAGTCTCCGGACCCCTGCAGGTACATGCAGATGAACGGACCGAGCGCGGAGCCTATGGAGAGACTGAGCATGAAGTAACCCATGCCCTCCCCTCTGCGCGAGGCGGGAAGGGACTCGGCGACGATGGTGTTCACGGCGGAGGCCATCGCACCGTATGTGAGTCCGTGGACGAAACGCACCGCACAGACCTCGGCAACGGAGTCCGCGACGAAGTACAGGAGGGACATCATGGTTCCGAGGATCAGGAAGATTACGACGATCCTCTTCCTGCCGAACCGGTCGAACTTTCCTCCGAAGTACAGACGGGAGATGAGGTCGCCGATGATGAAGATACTGGCGGTGAAACCGGCCATGGCGGTGGACGCCCCGAGGATGTCCTTGGAGTACGAGGCCATCCCTGTGTAGAACATGAAGAAGAACACGGTGAAGAAGAAACTGATGACCGTGCATAGCACGAAGTTCCTGGTGAACACCGGTGGCCGTTCCATGGCGGTCCATCCCCCAACACCTATTTACGCGATTGCCAGAATCATGGGATTCCTTGACAAAGCAAGAGCAGGACTCAGCAACGCAGGCAACCGCATCAACCAGGAGGGCGAGGAAGCCAGCTACAACAGCAAGATCTACGACCAGAAGAAGGCCAAGGAGAAGGCACTCGCAGAGGTCGGAGAGAAGCTGTACGCATCCTACAAGGAGGGCAAGGCGGAAATCACCGTCGAGGTGAAGGAGCTCTTCGAGAAGGCAAAGACCTGCGAGGCAGAGATCGAGAAACTCGAGAAAGAGAAGCAGGAAATGATCGAGAAGGCAAAGGCTGAGCGCCAGGAGAGGAGAGACGCAGCCAACGCCGCAGACGAGGAGAAGAAGG
Organism: archaeon; assembly: GCA_024399175.1. Classification (GTDB taxonomy): domain Archaea; phylum Thermoplasmatota; class Thermoplasmata; order Methanomassiliicoccales; family Methanomethylophilaceae; genus Methanomethylophilus. Next base: position 2,541 of record JAKSHU010000038.1, on the reverse strand, counting down.
AGTGATTCTTCCCCCGGAGCGGCCTTCGGGCCGTTCCACCCACTTTTTACAGAACAACTGATGGTCGGACAGGATCCGACAGGAAGATTCACCGGGGAATGATCCCCGGCATACCGGTCAGAGACCGGCGATGAAGGACGCCGCGACGACGAAGACGACGGCGACCATGATCAGAACCATGAAGCAAGCCTGGAGCTTGATCTTCTTTTCTTTTCTCATACCTGCAGAGATGGAATCACGCTATATAGCGATTTTTCAGAAGTCGGAGAAATCATCCACCGCGAGAGCACCCGATCCGTCGATGAGTTCCGCCGCACGTCTCTCCGGATTCTTGGAGCGCGAGGCCGCGAGCCTCTGCACGTCGTTGTACTCCATCACGTTCACCGCGGCCGAGGCGTAGTGCCTGCTGAGGATGCCGTCCCACCTCAGATATCCCGCGTAGATCGGATTGTGGAGGATCGTGCTGATACTGTCCTTGGTCCAGCGGTTCCCCTTGCGGGTGCGTATGCCGTCACGGTTGACGGATTCGGCGATGCGGGGAAACGAGCTCCCTGCCAGGAACTCCTGGTACATCCTGCGGACGACCTCCAGCTCCTCAGGGACGCTGTGGAGCACACCGTCCTCCAGCACGTATCCGTACGGGGGATTGAATCCCATGGTCCTGCTCTCGGCGTGGGTGTTGCTGAGCGTCTCGGCCTTCTCCTTCATGCCGAACTTGGTCCTCTCCCCGATCTGCTCGGACTCGAGCTGTGCGATGTTCTGGATCATGTTGACGACGAAACGTCCCATTGCGGTGGTGGTGTCGAGATCCTCGGTAGCCGAGCGGAACTCCTTGTGCCTGCGGGCAAGCTCGTCCATCATCAGCATGAAGTTGCGGGTGTTCCTGTGGATACGGTCCATCTTGAGGACCAGGAGAAGGTCCCACTCGTTGATGTCCTCCATCATCTGCTGATATCCCGGACGGGTGGTGGTCGTTCCGGAATATCCGTCATCACGATAGATCCTGTAGACCTCGAGGTCGTCGGCGATGGCCTCGCAGTACAGTAGGAGCTTCTCCTCCTGCGCCTCGAGGGAATATCCGTCCTCCGCCTGTTCGGTGGTGGAGACACGGATGTAGAGGGCCGCCTTCATCATGGGATCACTGCATCACTATCGGACCGTTCACGGCCTCGTACGTGCTTCTGGACACTATTGCGGGCAGGTTGTCCGTCCCATAGTTCCTTCCGTCCCAGCGCAGGACCCCCGCATACAGCGGATTGTGGAGAATCTTCCAGACAGTCATGCGCGTCCAGGTCCCGCCGTTCTTTGTGGGGATGTTGGAGTTGATGAGGGAGTTGACGATCGCCCCGAGGGAGCTGCCGGAGAGATGCATGTCGAAGATCCTCCTGACGACCTCGGCCTCGTACTCTACGACAAGGAGCTTTCCGTTGGCATAGCGATACCCGTAAGGTTCGCCGGAGCCCATCGGTCCGTCGCCGTCCTTCGCCTTCTTCGTCATGGCGAGCTTCACCCTCTCACCAGTGCGTTCGGACTCCAGCTGGGCCATACGCTGGATGATGTCCATGACGAAACGACCCATCGCAGTGGTGGTGTCGAACTTCTCCATCATCGAGGTGAAGTCCTTGCCGTGACTGTTGAGATGAGACATCATCTCGGTAAAGTTGACACTGTTCCTGTGGATACGGTCCATCTTGAGGACCAAAAGTATGTCCCACCTGTCAATCTCGGACATCATCCGTCTGTACTCCGGACGATTGGGGTTCCTACCGGAATATCCCTCGTCACGGTACACATCGACGACGTCCCATTCGGTACGTAACGTACAGTATGCCTTGAGTTTCTTCTCTTGAGCATCGAGCGAGTATCCATCTCTCGCCTGATCCTCTGTCGAGACCCTCACGTAGATAGCTACGCGACGCATCTCATCCCATCCGTCGGGGACATGGCGGTGGGGTTATTTAGCCTTATAGAAAGTGCCAGAAAACGGGTTCAACGGTCCTCGTCGCTGTAGAGCTCGTCGGACTCGATGGGATCTTTGACGTAGGTGCACTTCTGGCGGGGCTTCTGTGCGGCCTGTGCCTCATAGAGAGTGCGGATCCTGTCCATGATGGCATCCTTGAATGCATCCTCCACGGAGACCTCCATGACATCTGCATAGTATCTGACGAGCATTTCCTCTTCTTCATCGAGAACGATCTTCACTTCCATCTGAGACACATCCGTTTCAAAAGTTGGGTGAGGGGGATTTACCCCCTCGTTATGGTTTCAGGAACTCACATTCCAGGCATTCCGCCCTGGGGAGGGACGGGGTTGGTGCGCCTGGCGGCGATGACATCGTCGATCCTGAGGATCATGTTGGCGACCTCGGTTGCAGAGTTGACTGCCTGGGTCTTGACCCTGAGAGGCTCGATGACATCCTTTGCCTTCATGTTGGCTGCCTCTCCGGAGTCGAGGTCGATACCCATGTAGATACCGTCTGCGCCGGTGTGGGCGTGCTTGAGCTTGATGATGACGTCGATGGGGTCGAGACCTGCGTTCTCT
>JAKSHU010000037.1 GCA_024399175.1 archaeon | reverse complement strand
GGTGATCGCGTCGGCGACCTCCTTGCTGGTGGTCACGCAGACGGGGCATCCGGGCCCCTGGTGGACCTCCACCCCGGCGTCCTCCAGCATCTGGGTGAGCCCGAAGCGGACGATAGTGTCCTGGTGGGTTCCGCAGATGTGCATGAACTTGCTCTTGACTCCCATGTCCTTGATGGCCGCGACGATCTTCTTCGCGGTCTCCTCATCCCTGTACTTGAACATCACTCATCACCTGTCTCTATGTCCATGCATTTCACGCAGCATGACTGGCCCTCAATAACCTCGACCTCGCCGCCGCACTCGGGGCAGCTGAGGACGGGCACCTGGTGGCCCGCGTAATCCCCTGAATCCAGGGTTCTGGCCCTTCCCTCGTATCCGCACTTGTGGCACCTGAGGACCACGGGCTCGGGCTCGATTATCAGCTCGGATCCGCTGAGCAGGTTGCCCTCCGAGAGGATCTCGTAGGCGAACTTCATCTGCTCCTCGCCCAGCTGTGTGAGGTCTCCGATCCTGAGGGTCACGGAGTTGACCTTCCTGACATCGTATTTCTTCAGTTCCTCAAGAACCGCATCGACAATATTGGCTACTACGGAGGCCTCGTGCATCAGATGCCGAATGGTCGCGCGCGTTATAAGGATGTAGGTATGCGCCGTCGGACAGACTCCGACATCCTTCGCAGAATGTCCACAACTCTCATAATGAATTGTCCACAACTCTCACAACAAAATCGCCACAACTCTCACAACAAAATCGCCACAACTCTCACAACGGTAATATACCCAGAACTGTATTCGACATTGTGTCGAAATACTGGAGAAGATATGCGGACATCGAGCTTGAACGCAGCCTGAATGCATTCGGTGCGGTGCTCATCGAGGGGCCCAAATGGTGTGGCAAGACCACCACCGCGGAACAGGCTTCCGGCAGCGTGCTGTATCTCCAGGACCCCGATCGCAGGGCGGAGTTCTCCGCGATCCTGAAGACGAAACCCTCGATCCTTCTGGAAGGGGACTCCCCGCGTCTCATCGACGAATGGCAACTGACAACGGAGCTGTGGGATGCCATCCGTTTCCAGATAGATCAGAGAAGACAGAAGGGACTGTTCATCCTGACCGGTTCCACCAGCGTGGACGAGAGCAGGATCCAACATTCCGGGGCAGGACGCATAAGACGCATGCGCATGGGGACGCTGAGCCTCGCGGAGTCCGGAGACTCGTCCTGCGAGGTGTTTCTCGAGGACATGCTGGAACAGAAGGATGTCTCCGGACACTCAGACCTCACCATCGAGAAGCTTGCCAGACTGATCGTGCGCGGTGGCTGGCCCGAGAGCATCGGTGCGGAGGACGACGTCGTCAGGGAACAGATCTCAGGCTACTGCGACACACTCGTCCATTCGGACATACAGACCGTGGATGGAAGAAGACGCAATCCGGACACCATGGTAGGCATCCTGCGTTCCATCTCGAGGAACATATCCACGAGCATAGCGGACACGAAAATCGTCGCTGACATCCTCGAGAAGGACAACTACTCGGTCCACGCGAACACGGTCAAGGACTACCTGAACGCACTGAGACGGCTCTTCGTCCTCGAGGATCTGCCCGCATGGTCCCCCAAGGTGCGCTCCAGGACGACCGTGCGGACCTCCGACACCAGGCACCTGTGCGACCCTGCCCTGGCCTGTCACTTCCTCGGAGCATCCTGGAGGACCCTGCTGGAGGACTTCAACACGTTCGGACTGCTGTTCGAATCCCTCGCCATCAGGGACCTTCGCACATATGCGTCCGTCCTCGGAGGGAGGATATATCATTACAGGGACAGCGACAACCTGGAGTGCGACGCGGTCATCGTGTTCCCCGACGGGAGCTGGGGGGCGATGGAGGTGAAGCTGGGGAGCGGAATGGTAGAGGAGGCCGCCTCGAACCTCATCAGACTGAGGGGCAAGGTCGACACGGACAGACACGCGCTGAAATTCCTGGCGGTTGTGACGGGAACGGAGTTCGCATACCGCAGGGAGGACGGAGTCTACGTCGTCCCCCTGGGATGTCTCGCGGCGAGAGGACTCTGACCGGTCAGTTGCCCTCTCCGGAACCGTGCTGGCACATGTCCCTCACCATGCATCTCTCGCAATGTGGGTGGTTGGGCAGGCAGGTCTCCTGGCCATGCCTGACCAGATAACGGTTGATGTCGGACCAGCGCTCCCTCGGGGTGATGTCCATCAGGGCGAACTCGGTCTCCTCAGGGGTCCGGGTGCTGACCAGACCCATCAGGTTGGAGATCCTGTGCACGTGGGTGTCCACGCAGACCGAGGGGATGCACATCGCATAGCTGCGGACGCAGGCTGCGGTCTTCCTGCCGACCATCGGCAGCTTGCACATCTCGTCCGTGTCCTCGGGAACCACACCGTCATATCTGTCCCTCAGGATCCTGCAGCACTCCACGATCGCCCTCCCCTTCTGGTTGGGGAATCCGGCGGGGCGGATCAGCTCCGCGACGTGTGCGACGTCGGCCTCCGCGATTGCCTCGATGGTGGGATACGCGTTGAAAAGATTGTCCGAGGCCCTGCGGGTATTGTCATCCTTGGTGCGCTGGGACAGTATCGTGGCGATGAGGACGTGGAACGGATCGCAGGGCCACTCGGGGTTCAGTCCCTCGGAGTTCCTTCCAGGATAGACCCCGCCGATGTAGACCTCGGACATCCGGTCCAGGATCACAGTGATGTCCTGCCCATCCATCTCAGCGCCTCCTCGGCCATGTAGAACGATCCAGCGATGAGGACCTTCTCGCCCTCGGATCTGAGCTCGTTTGCACGCTCGATGGCCCTGGCGACACCCTCCACCTTCTCGGCACCGGGGAAGTGCCTCGACATGACCGCGAAGGTCTCGTCGATGGGTTTCGCGCGTGGACAGGCGGGAGAGGTCACGACGACCTTCGACGCCACTCCTGCGAGGTTCCTGCTGATGTCCTCCACGTCCTTGTCATCCAGGAGTCCGAAGACCAGGACGACCTTTCCATAGATCTCCGCCACGTCGGCGGCGAGACCGACGGATCCCGCGTTGGTGTGCGTGACATCGACGATGTACCCGTTGCCGAGATCCTCAAGCCTGCAGGGCCACCTGACGGACGAGAGTCCCCTGTCGAGGACCGGCTCGATCCTCTCACGGTAATCGGGAAGCAGGGACAGAGCGGTGAGGGCCACGGCGGCGTTCCTCGCCTCGTTCCTTCCCGGGATCGTGACGACGGGCTCCACACCCCTGAAGGCGAAGGTGGGTCCCGTGGGACCGTTGGAGACGACCTCCACGTCGGCAGGATCCACGACGGTCAGGTCGGCGCCAACCTCCCCCGCCACCTGTCTGATGACGCCCAGGGCGGGCTCGGGATTCATCGTGACCACGGGGACGCCGGCCTTGATGATCCCGGCCTTCTCGAACGCGATTTTCCCGATGGTGTCGCCGAGATAGTCCATGTGCTCCAGGCTGATGTTGTTGATGACGGACACATCTGGCACTATGACGTTGGTGGCGTCGAACCTGCCACCCATGCCCACCTCGATGACGGCGATGTCGACCTCCTTCCTGTTGAAGTAGTCGAAGGCCATCGCGGTGGTGACCTCGAAGAACGTGCAGTTGATCTCGCTCTCCCTCATGTCGTCCACGAAGTGGCGGACACGGGAGGCGAAGAAGGCAAGATCCTCGTCGGTGATGTCCTCCCCGTCGATGGAGATCCTCTCGTTGAACCTGAGGACGTGGGGGGACGTGAACAGCCCCACCTTGTATCCGGCCTGACGCAGCACGGAGGCGAGAATGGCGCAGGTGGACCCCTTGCCGTCGCTTCCGGCCACGTGTATCGTCCTGAAGTTGTTCTGGGGGTTGCCCATCCTGCGGAGCAGATGCTCTATGTTCCTCAGTCCGAGCTTGATGCCGTTGGACTGCAGTCCGTACAGCCACTTCAGCTGCTTCTCCACGTTTCCTGCGAACATCTTCACAGGGATCATCCCTTCAGTGACTTCTTCAGCTCGGCGACGAGCTCGTTGTAGGTGGTCCCGCGCTCACGGCAGATCCTCCTCACCGCGTCCATCGTGCCGGATCCGTACTGGGCCGCCTTCTTCTTCCTGTCCACGAGGAAGTCGTAGCCGAGGTCGTGGGCGGCATCGGAGAGGAGCTTCTTCCTGACGTCCTCGTCGATGGGACGGAGGACCTCGGTGGGCGCGTTCCTGGAGAGGGCTACTATCTCCTTGTCGAGGAAGGCGTAGCGGACGGTCTTGCCGAAGTGCCTTCCCATCGCGGCCTCGTGTGCCTTGGTGTGGGTGTAGAGCTTGGCGAGGTCCTTGGCCATCTCGTCCCTCATCTGGAGGTCCTTCATCCCGATGTACTTGGAATAACCCGCGAACAGCTCGTCGGCGCCCTGTCCGCCGAGGATGATGCTCTCGGTGCAGTTCCTCATGACGCAGAAGAGGGGCATCTCGAAGGCGAGGGTCAAGGGGCTGTCCGTGCCCGTGATGGACATCTGGCTGCGGAGGTTCTCCACGATCTCGTCGTCGGGGAGCTCCACCACGGTGAGGTCGAGTCCCAGGAGGGGCGCGGTCTCCCTGGCGACATCCACGTCGTGGGAGCCCCTGGTTCCGACGGTGTAGAGCCTCACCGACCTGGCGTGCCTGCTGGCGAGGGCGGCGACGAGGCTGGAGTCGATGCCTCCGGAGAAGGCGATGGCGACATCCTCGCCCTCCACGCACCTGGCGACGGACTGCTCGAGCAGCTCCGCGAGACGTTCTGACAGTTCTGACATGAGAATCCGTACGTCGGAAGAGGCATATAATCATGAACCCGGGACGGGAGGGACGGACCTGCGATATGCGGTTCGTGTTATCCACAGGTCGTGACGTGTGCACTGCGTATGCGTGTTCGATAGCTTTATTAAAAATCAAGAGGATACGAACACATGGACGGTGTAACACGCATCGGCGTCTCACTGGAGCCAGAGCTCCTCAACGAATTCGACAAGATCATCCAGAAGAAAGGATACGTCAGCAGGTCCGAGGCCATCCGCGACCTGGTCCGCGACTCCCTCGCCGAGAACGAGTGGAAGAACGACAGGGAGTACATGTGCGGAGTCATCACGATGATCTACAACCACGACACCACCGGACTCAGCGACAAGCTGACCGAGGTGCAGCACGCCGCGCTCCAGACCATCGCGACCACCATCCACATGCATCTCGACCACGACAAGTGCCTTGAGATCATCGCGGTCTCCGGAGAGCTCGGAACCCTCAAGCAGCTCACCAACGACCTCGGCTCCATCAAGGGCGTCCTCAGGTGCAAGCTCACCATGGCGGCCAAGGCCACCGGACACCTCCACTACGTCGGCGTCAGGCACGACTGAAAACATCTCATCACCCGGAGGGGACTCCTCCGGGATCATCTTCTCACACCTATTCCGTCATCAGTCCCTGGTGGTCTGCATGTCGCGGTCGAGATCGGTCTGGGACTGGACCATCGCCAGGGAGAGCACGATCGGTTCCGAACCGATGACGACCGAGCTGTACCCGGACCTGTGGACGGTCAGGAGTCCGTCGACCTCGACGATGACGAAGTTGCTCGGGCTGACCCCGACGAACTCCGCGTCCACGGTGTTGGCGGACCAGCCGAGACCCCTCTGCGATCCGCTGACGTTCACGTGGAGGTTGTCCTTCAGTGTGGCGGGCAGTCCGATGACCGTGTAGTCCTGGCAGGTCAGGACGGTGTTCTCGTCGCCGTCGACGTTGGCGCTTCCCGCGATGACGAGAACGTTCAGGGGCAGGATCCTCCAGGGGAAGGTCAGGCTGGTGCCGGTGTGTGCGGCCCACTTGTAGTTCTTGGTGTCCCTGAGGGTCACGGTGGCGGTGTAGTCCCCGACATCGGTCTGGATGTTGTCCCTGATGGTCATGTAGGTGTTGTCGAAGTTCGTGATGTATCCCGCGACGTTCTTCGCCTCTCCGCTGTAGTAGATGGGCATCATGCTGGCGGTGGGCTCGGTGACCGCGATCTGGAGCACCTTGAAACTGCCCCACACCTCGGTGGCGGTGTAGTTGACCGAGGTGAACTTGGCAATGAAGCGATATGTTCCGCAGTCCTTCCCCTTGGCATAGAAGGGATTGGTGGAGTTTGGGGTGATCGTCACGGTTCCGAAGGACCCATCGAACCTGATGGTGGTTCCAGTCGTGGATGCGGGCCCGCAGATGGTGGTGCCCTCACTGCTCAGGGATGCGACGTAGGTGACGTCCTCGAGGTAGCTGATGTCGTCCGCGGTGCAGACAAGGGTTACATCCCTCTTGAATATGGTGAAAGTGCAGGTGGCGGTTCCGGCACCGTAATCCCCTTTTCCCGCGAAGGAGATGGTCAACTTGTAACTGCCCGCATCGGAGGTGCTCGTCAGCTCGCTGCTGGTAGCACCTGTGGTCGTGTTCAGATAGGTTGTCTGGAAAGTCCACCCACTGATTATGGAAGGGGAGATTTTTCCATAGCTGCAAGTTGCAGTAACAACGTAATTAGCAGGAGAATCACCATATCTCGAGTCACCATGGTCCACGGTCAGGGTGACCTGCCACTTCGAGTAAGTGTACTTTCCAGGAATCACGGTGACCTTGTAGTTCACAGGAGTCTTGCTGAAACTCACGGAGAAGCTGGACGTTGTGGGCGTGGTGATACTGACCGTTCCAAGAACATCCGTGACCTGGTCCCCGCATAGGAGACCGTCCACGGTGTAGGTCACACGGGACTTCGCGTCACTCTGATTGGGACCACTTGCATCACCCACGGTAATGGTCAGCTGGGCCTTGCCGACAGTGACCGTTCCGGTTCCGAAGGACAGGATGTAGTTGTCGGCGTGCAGGGTGCTCTTGGTCGAGGAGATCGCGATGGTGTAGCTTCCTACGGAGGATCCCTTGACGTAGGCGCAGACGTAGGAGGCATCACCGAGGACCACGTCCTTCGTGTCCCCTCCGAGGAGACCGCTGACGTTGAACGTGTAGGCGGGCACGTCGGATCCATAGGTGGTGTTGGAGTTCGCGGGAGTTACCTGCAGAGGTGCCTTGCCGACGGTCCACACGAGGGAGTAGAACACACTCCTGTTCTCGTCGGAGAACTCAAAGTCGTTGACGCGGGATGCGGCGATGGCATAGGTCGCCACGACATACTCCCCTGCATCCCTCGCGGAGGACACGATCCCCTCCCCGCGGGTGGTCTTGATGACCAGCCCTTCATCGATAAATTTCTTCAGGACGTTGTCATTGATCGTCACCTGCTGCACGGAACCGTTGTAGGTCACAGGGGTCGCGGTGGGAAGACCCAGAGGGGACTTGTGGACAATCACGTGGTCGGCAGTGGGGAGGATGAACGAGACGCCTCCGTCACTGGCGGACAGGACGGTGACGATAGGCATTCCGTCATCAGCCACGGTCAGTTTCAGATTGGATGAGGTCAGGAGGGACCTTCCGTTGAGGGTGAGGTCCGCACGGCCGTATCCGGTGGCGGAGACCCACTCCGCGGTTGCGGATGTGAACTGCGAGTAGGTGTACTCCTTGACGGCACCGGTGGTGAACAGCACGGAGAACCTCAGTCCCGCGAGATCCATCGAGGGCACATCCTTCGTCCAGTACTCCATCTTGGTGGGGGAGGAGATGACCGTGATGTCCTCTATGTTCTTCTCCAGGATCACGCAGGTCACGGGGTTGCTGGCATAGTAGGATTTTGTCTCGGAGAACCTGACGTAGTAGGTTCCAGGAGCGAGACGAAGGTCGCTAGTGGAGGTGATCTTGGTCCAGGCTCCATCAGACTTGTACTCCATGGTCGTCTTCACACCGCTGATCAGTCCATCATTCTGATACATCGTCTGCTGTGCGGTGACGGTCACCTGGGGAAGATTGTTGTTGGCCAGCTTGCTTCCCTCCTGGGGGGTGCAAACGACGAGTGCGGCGGAACCGACCTCTCCCTTAATCGTGGGGGTGACCCAGACATAGTAGGGGGTGCCGTTTTCGAGACCCGTGATGACCGCACTGGTCTGACCTCCGCCGACCATGATGGTCCTCTCGGCCCCTGCGGCCTCGATGTCGTTCACGTCGGAGTATTTGATCTCGCATCCATCGAGGGCCAGATCGATGGTCGCCTTGGTTCCGTTGGGATTCTTGACGAAGACCTCCCAGGACACGGTGATCGCACCGTCGGTACCCGTCGCATTGGCCTCGAAGGAGAGGGGGATGAGGGTCATGTCCCTGTCCACGTTCACGCTGAGGGTATTTCCGACGTGGATGGGCTGGTACCTTCCGTTGGCGAGCTTCTCACACCAGACGGCGGAGACGGACTCCCTTCCGTTGACGGTGACCGCGGTCATGACGAGATCGTGTCCCTCGGAGGTCTGGATGACATAGCTGTCCGTGAAGACGGAACCTCCAGAGATCTGGAAGTCGGGATTCTGCAAGACGGTGATGCTGATGACCTTCTCATCATCTTCAATCTCGTTGCTGGATCCCGCCTTCTCGGGGATCTCACCCCCGTGAGGGACGGATTCCTCACCATGCTCGAGGATGATGTTGTTCGTGTCCTCGTAGTCGAATAGGATGGGCGTTGTGTTGATGCCCTCGTTGTTCGAGGGATATGCAACGGAGTCCTCGGGGATGACGACGACCAGGTTTCCGTTCTCGTCGACAACAAGTGAGGGGCGGGTGAAGGTCGCATCCCTGTCACCGGTCAGGTCCCCTGCCTCGGTGGTTCCGGAGAAGATGACATCACCGGGCTGGGCAATGTAGGATCCGGTGGAACTGTAGGTGGGAGGGGTTGCGGAACCCCTCTTAGAAACGTCGTTTCCGAGGACGCATCCCTCCACGGTGACATTGCCACCATTCGAATAGAAGGAGACATCGTTTCCGACGAACTGTCCATTCACCCACTGGTAGTTGTAGGCGATGATGGAGTTGTAACAGGTCACGGAGGAGTTGTTGTTTCCGATTCCTCCTCCAGTGGCATCACTCGCCTTCATCGAGTTGGTGGCATTTCCCGCCACGGTGGAGTTGACGATGTAAAGATGGGCACCCTTACAGTTGTTTATTCCACCTCCAATCTCCTGGGATATGTTGAAGGCGATGGTGGAGTTGTAGACATACATGTAGGTCGTGGTGTCCACCATGCCCGCACTCGTTGCAGTTCCGGTGTTCTCTCCTCCTCCGCCACCATAGTCATAGGATCTGTTCTCTGTGACAGAGCAGTGATCGAGGATCAGGATTCCGTTCTGGTTCTGGAATCCACCTCCGTAGTTGGCGATGTTACGGGTGATTGAGGAGTCTTTCATAACAAGGGTGCATCCCGCCATGTTCCTGATTCCTCCACCGGCATTCGTCTTGGATCCCGAATTGGAGATCACACTGTTGTCCATCGTGAGCTTGGAGTTGTTGATGACCGCAGTGGTCCCTCCTCCCTTGATGATGAGATTGTCTATGTTGACAGTGGATCCGGTCGCGGTCTTGAAAATGGTGTAATTGGACGCGGTGGGCCTTCCGTTCTGACCATCGTTGATGGTACCGTCGTCCTCGGTTCCAGTGATGCGTGCACGGACGGTCTTCCTGATGCCGTCACCGTCGAGGTCTCCGTCCAGGACGGTGCCGTCGGTGCGGGTTATGCTCTGTGTGACGATGATCTCGTCATAGTAGGGGCTGGCGAGTGCGCTCTGCAGGTCCGCGAGATTGCTGACCTCCTTGGTGAGTGCGGACGACCTGTCCGCATCGAACGCGGAGAGCGAGCAAAGGACCATCGTGAGGACCGCCACAATCGCGAAGATGCGACCGTTGCGGACCTGGTTTACTGTTCTTCCTGCCATCTTATGCCCCTTTTGAGTTGTCAGAAGGCCTCGCGTTGCAGGCATATAATGGTAGTCCAGACTTGTTGCAGACAATCAGTCAATCCAACTATCCGTCGCTGAAAACTGACAGTAAATAATGCGACTGTCCACATAATGTCTAGAGTTGTACATTGATCCCAGACGGATCAGTCGAAGGACACTATCGCGGAGTTGAACTCCCTGGTGTGGGGGACCCCGTACGTGTCGCGGATGAGGTCGTCCACAGGGGCGGCTGGGAACATCAGCACGGCGTCACGCACACCCTCGTCCTCCCCGATGATGGTGATCGGATACGGGTGGAGGACGATGGACACCTCTCCCACACCCTTTGAGGGATCCATCACGAAGTCCTCGGAGAGCCAGACCAGGTCATCCCTGCCCTCGACCTCGTGCCTGAGGTCGTCTGGCACATCGAATCCCACCACGGTCCCCTCGGAGTCCACCATCGTCATGTTATGGTGCGGCACGCGGTCGATGATCTCCCTCTGCACTATGACAAGATGATGCCTGCGCCTCATCGCCTCCTGAAGGGAGAGGTTCACGAGGGGCATCCCGGAACCGGTCTGTATCGACGCCTCCATCTCGAAGAAACGTTCCAGCTCCGCCTCGGTCGGCACAAACAACGCATGCAGCTTTCCCGTGGAGAGAAGCTTCTCCGCGGCGGCGGTGACTGGGTCCATGAAACAAAATCCCGTTGCTGGAATATATACTCAGAGGAAGTCCATCGCGATGATGGTGGAGGTCGCGTCCTCGTGCTTGGTGTATCCGAGCCTCCTCTTGAGGAAGAGGTCCGTCTCGATGGAGGGGTTGAACGCAATCACGTTCTTCACGCCCTGCTCCTCCCCGATGCAGTGCATCTGGTGGGGCATCACGACCCACTTGAGGTCGGACTTGGGCATCAGCTCGGGGTAGACGACGAAGGAGTCGGAGACCCACACGGCACCTCCCTTCACCTGGTCGCGGGACATCCCGCGGGGCACGTCATGCCCGTAGATCTCGCCGGTGCAGTCCGTCATCACGGACAGCATCTCGGTGGGCTCCTCGATGAAGTTCCTGGAGAAGACGCAGACGGCGAACTGCCTGTTGCGGCACTCCTCCCGCGCACGGTTCTCGTGGGTGTATCCCCACATCCTCCTGGGGGACTCCTGGATCTCCACGCGGAGCGCGGTGCTGAGATCGACTGCAAAGACCTTGTACACTCCCTCGATGCGCGAGATGTCGGCGAGAACCTGTTTGATGGACATTTATGTTGGATAGTACATCCAATTATTTAATCCTGTTAAATGTCCGTCCAAAACACAGTCGGTTAAGTATAATAAATAAAAATATAAATAGCAACAACGAGAATGGACGTCCGATGAAAGTTCTGATTATCACTGAGAAGGCCAACGCCGCAAGGAGGATCGCCACCATCCTCTCCGACGGGAAGTCCCACTCGGCCTCCGCGGGCGGAGTGACCTCCCTCACCTTCAGTGTCGACAACGATGACTACAACGTGGTCAGTCTCCGCGGACACATCATGGAGCTGGACTATCCCGAGAAGTACAGCGACTGGAAGGCCACCTCCCCCGTGGAGCTCGTGTATGCCGAGCAGTACAAGAGCGTCCGTGTCAAGTCCATCCTCACCAAGATCACCGACCTCGCGAAGGACTCCGACGAGATCATCATCGCGACCGACTACGACCGTGAGGGAGAGCTCATCGGAATGGAGACCGTCAAGGCCGCCCGCGTGGACATGGCCAAGGTCAGGAGGGCCAAGTTCAGCGCCCTCACCAAGGGTGAGATCGAGACCGCCTTCGCCAACCTGGTGGAGCCCGACGAGAACCTCGCCAACGCGGCAGAGGCGAGACAGGTCGTCGACCTCTCCTGGGGAGCCGTCCTCACCAGGCTCATCTCCCTCTCCGCCGGACAGGTCGGAAAGAACTTCATGTCCGTCGGACGTGTCCAGAGCCCCACCCTCAAGCTCCTCGTCGACAGGAACGAGGAGATCGAGAACTTCG
>JAKSHU010000036.1 GCA_024399175.1 archaeon | reverse complement strand
CTATGTTCACCGGAGAAGAGATCGAGGAGGAGACCAGGCGTCTCCACACCCTCGAGAACATCAAGCACGTAATCATCGTCATTTCCGGAAAAGGCGGAGTCGGAAAGAGTACCGTCTCCTCCAACATCGCAGAGTCCCTTTCCATGGCAGGATATGTCACCGGTATCATGGACCTCGACATCACCGGACCCAACATCCCCAAGATGTTCCACATCGAGGAGGAGAAACTCACCGTCGACGACAACAGGCTCCTCGTCCCCGTCGATGTTCCCCCGTCCCTCAAGGTCATCTCCATGGCCTTCCTGCTCCCCAGCACCGACACCGCCCTCACCTGGAGAGGCCCTGTCAGGTCCAGCGCAGTCCAGCAGTTCATCGAGGATGTCAACTGGGGCCCCCTCGACTACCTCGTCATCGACATGCCTCCGGGAACCGGAGATGAGGCACTTTCCATCATCCAGCTCATCCCCAAGGCAGACGGTACCGTCATCGTCACCACCCCTCAGGATGTATCCCTCCTTGATGCGAAGAAGACCGTCACCTTCTCCGCACTCGCCAAGATCCCGATCATCGGTATCGTCGAGAACATGAGCGGATTCGTCTGCCCCCACTGCGGAGAGGTCACCAACATCTTCAGCACCGGCGGAGGAGAGGACGCCGCCAACCAGCTCGGAATCCAGTTCCTGGGACGTGTCCCTCTTGAACCCGGGGTCTGCAAGGCCGGAGACAGAGGCATGCCCATCGTGATTGCCGAGCCCGAATGCGCCTCCGCGAAGGCCTTCGACCAGATCGTCAAGAAGATCGTCAAGACAATCGAGAACGATTCCGCCTACCTCGAGTCCCAGAGGAAGAAGGAAGAGCCTCAATGAAGGTCGGTGTCATCGCCGAGGGGGATTCCCTCGGCTCCCTCGTGGGAGAGGATTTCGGACATGCACCCTTCTTCCTGATCGTCGATCTCGACACCTACGACTACACCGTCGTGGAGAACGAGTTCGCCAAGGGGGAGGGTGCGGGGTACAAGGTCGCGCAGGCCATCGTCGGCCTGGATGTCGACGCCGTCATAGTCGGCGGAATAGGCACCCATGGTCTGAAGATCCTCCAGGATGCCAAGATCCGCGTGTGGTACGACGCGGACGGAACCGTCGAGGAGAACCTCGACGACCTTAAGAGAAGAATCGAGCTTGAAAAGAAGTTCGAGGGGAAGGAGTGAGGTTCGACCTCACACTCCCTGCCTGTTTCCCCAGATTATCTTGTGCAGCTGAGGAAGGACACGGACATCCAGTCTTCTGGACACGACCTCCTCCGCCAGCATCTGCAGGCTCAGTCCTCCGACGGGACTGAAGATCACATTCGTGTCCACAGGATGCTCCCTGAGAACACTCACCGCATATTCCAGATCGGCCCTGTCAGCGATGACGAACTTGAGCTGGTCCTTGGAACGGAGTTTCGGGAGATTGGACATCAGCATCCTGTCGTGCATTCCCGAGGAGGGACATTTGATGTCCATGCTGATGATGATTCTCTCACTGTCTGGCACAATGGAGATGTCCTTGGATCCGTTGGTCTCCAGAACCACGGTCTTCCCGGCATCCACCAGCCCCCTGAGCAGTTCCGGAGCCTCTTTCTGCTCCAACGGTTCACCACCTGTGAAGCAGACATTCTCGATGTCTCCGACCAGGGCGAGAATCTGGTCGACATCCATCTCGGTGCCATGATCGTAGGGATGGGAGAACTCCGTGTCACACCAGGAACAGCGAAGGTTGCATCCGGATGCCCTGATGAAATAGGTCAGGCACCCTATCTTCAGACCTTCACCCTGAAGGGACAGGAAGTTCTCGAGGATCCTCACTGCTGGACACCATCCTCGTAGGGAATCTCGTCCTTGAAGCCGGCCTGCCTGAATCCCTCAAGCCTGAGCCTGCAGGAATCACAGTGACCGCAGGCCTTCTCCCCGCCGTTGTAGCAGGACCAGGTGTACTGGAGAGGTGCACCGAGTTTCTTTCCGATGCGCACGATGTCCGCCTTGGAGCTATGGAGGATGGGAGTCATGATACGGATGGGCTTTCCCTCCACACCGGTCTTGGTTCCCCTCGCGAGCATCTCCTCGTATGCCTCGAAGAACTCAGGGCGGCAGTCAGGATATCCGGAGTAGTCTACGACGTTCGCACCGATGTAGATCCTGTCGGCGTCCACGGACTCACAGGGGGCTGCGGCGGTGGAGAGGAACACGATGTTCCTTGCTGGAACATAGGTCACAGGAATGGTCTCAGAGAGCTCTCCCTCCCTGTCCATGGGGACGTCGATGTCGTCACGCGTCAGTGCGGAGCGGAACGAGCTGAGGTTGAGATCTATGACGACATGGTTCACCTTGAAGTGCCTGCACACCTTCTCCGCGGAATCCAGTTCCTTGGTGTGCCTCTGGCCGTACCTGAAGCTGAGCGCGGTGACCTCGCATCCGTCCGCCAGTGCCTGAGCCAGGGTGGTGGTGGAGTCGAGTCCGCCGGAAAGAAGAACGACTGCCTTGCTCATGAGAGGTCCACCGTGTACCAGGTGGTCTGACCGCGTTCCTCATCCAGTCCGATGGAGAGGGAACGGACGTTGGAGGGTATGGGGACCTCCCTGACCATGCGCTCCGCCATCATCTTGGTCATCTCCTCCGCAGTGGTGGTGGGGACATCGAGCATCCTCACATCCATCTTGGGGAACATGTACCTCTTTCCGTTGCATTCGACGTGGACGCATTCATCCTGGGTCTCGATGTGGACGATGTCGGACCTTGCGGGAAGAAGGATCGCGTGGTCCATCTCGTCCATCATCTTCCTCATCATCTTCTTCAGGTCGACGAAGTCCATGAGCATCCCGTCCTTTCCGATGTCGCCCTCCAGACGGAGACGCAGGACATAGCTGTGCCCGTGGAGCCTGGAACATTTCTCGTGGTTGGGTATGAAGTGACAGGCGGAGTACTTGATTCCGGCGTGTTCACCATCGATCTCCAGAATCGTCATCCCTTCATCCCCGCGAGCTTCATGGCCAGGATGAGCGAGTCGGTGTAGTCGGTCTTCACCCTGGAGGTGTCGACGAACACCTTGTCGGTGTTGATGACGGGGGCACCGAATGCGGGTGCTCCCCCGATGAAGTGCATCGCCCTGAAGATCAGGTTTCCGGTGATTCCGTTGGGTGCCACGATGAGATCGGCCTCCTCGACAGCATCCTCCAGGAGGATCTGGGCATCATAGGCGTTGTATCCGTCCTTGTTGAGCTGCTTGACGACCTCCATGGCGTCCGAGAGGGTCTGGTCCACGACATCGTTCCTTCCGATGTCCTCATTCCTTCCACCGGACATGACCGCGATGCGAACGGACTCGCATCCAATTCCCTTCAGGAGCTTCTCGGAACGTTTGGCCATGGACACCCTGTCCTCGACGGTCCATCCCTCGTCGATTCCGACAGGGGTGACAAGGACGGCCTTGTCCCTGTATCCCAGGATGACGACCCTCTGGAGACGGTCCAGACCCAGGGACTTCTTGAGAATAGGCAGGAGCTTGGAGGAGGACATGTCACCGCGGACGGCGGCGTCGATGACCCCGTTGGCAAGAT
Organism: archaeon; assembly: GCA_024399175.1. GTDB lineage: Archaea > Thermoplasmatota > Thermoplasmata > Methanomassiliicoccales > Methanomethylophilaceae > Methanomethylophilus. The sequence goes on along the minus strand of JAKSHU010000036.1, from coordinate 8,384 downwards.
CGTCTGCCAGTTTCTGGGGATCCCTGTAGATGATCACGTTGGGATTGTTGAGTGCGCGTACGCTGGTTTCAACATATTTGGAATCAGGGGCGCATCCGATACCGACCTTCACATTCGGAAGGTCCTCGCCCAAAAGATTCTCGGACTTTAGCATACCCAGATTATCAAAAGAACAGTATATAGTTATGATGTGGGAAACCGCATCGGACCGACTCAGATGGAGTCGAAAACGTATTCATCCCAGGTTCTGAGTCCGAGGACGATCTCCGCCTCGGGTATCGTGAGCATCGGATGATCATAGCGGACAGAGTCGTCCATGGCGATGCGGGGACATGCGGTGTTGACGTATGCGTCTACCCTGTAGGGGAGCAGCGCGGCGGGAGAGACCTCGTCGGTGACCAAACGGTACACCTGCTTTCCTGCGGCCCGTAACTGGGCCTCGATGCGATCAGCGGCATCCCTGCGGCACTGACCGACCTTTCCACAGAGGATCACAAGATATTTCTCCGCCTTCTCGGCGAGACAGATCGTCGCGAACCTCTTCCTCACGATGCGGTCGCGCTTGTCATCTACGCTCCTGATCTCTCCGGTGACAGGATTCAGGATCACGACCTTCTTCTCGACACCGAACGTGGCTGCCAGAGGATGGAAGTCCCCCTCGCCCAGGAACAGATATGACTCCACCTCGCCCTGCACGGCGATGGCAGACGAACAGTTGCATCCCAGGACCTGCCCGGGATAACATATGCGTTCATCTCCCCTGCCTATGAGTGCGACCCTTCCGGATGCCTCGATGATCTCCCTGGCACGTGGAAGAAGATGCACGTACTGGACGGATGCGAGAAGACCGACAGTCTGCGGAAGCTGGTCGACATAGCTCCTGAGAGGCTCGTCGATGTCCACATCGGCCCTGGCCTCCACATAGAGAACGTTGTCATCCTGAGGCATGTTGGGAATCGGTGAATGACCGAAATGGACCAGTGCCTCTGCGTATGAACGATAACTGGTGAAAAGATCACAGGCACCGTAACACGGATAACCCAGAATCACCACTTTAGCTCCTGTTTTCTGAAAAATTGAATCAGAGATTTCTGTGGCCCGGAGCTTGAGCCCTTCCGGAAGCTGGAGAGCGACAGAGGTGAAACCTCTGCCGCGAATCCAGCTTTCGATTGTATCAATCTGTAGATTGAACAGCATCAGTGGATGAGTTCCTGTCCCCTCTCGACGTCAACGTAGCAAGGGGAAGGGAGCTTCATGGATGCCCTCCAGAGGGCCTCCTTAACGGCGGTTGCCTTCTCAGGGTTGGTGTAGACAGTGTAGATTGCCTGGTTGCACTCAAGCCTGGCTGCAGTTCCGACGGTCTTTCCGAAGGCACGGCGCATTCCACTGGAGACACGGTCTGCTCCTGCTCCGGTTGCGAGCTTGTTCTCACGGAGAACGATGTGGGGGTATGCCCTTACCTTGAAGTGGTAGTTGTCGCTTCCAAGTCCGGAGAGAACCCTGTTTGCTGCGATACGTCCGGCCTCGATGGCAGTGTGCCTGACCTGGACACGGTTCTTCACTTTGAGGGTGAAGACGACGGGGAATTCGCTCTCTTTCCTGGTGTTACCCATTTCAAACTGACTGATCCTGACGGCAGGAACTCCACCCATGTACTCGCGACGAGTGTAGGCCTGTCCGGTGATCCTCCTATACATCGATGCTGGCTTTCTTACCATTGATGCCACCTTTATTTGTGAATGTCACACCCAAACTCCAAACTCTATATAACCCTATTGCTGGAATCGGGGGTTCTTGACAATGATTTCACGCATCCTATTCTAATATATAATAAAAGGCCGACAAATCCATTTATAGTAGTCCATCGGTAGAGTGGCCAGATATAATGGCCAAACACATACCTCGCAAGGACATTCGCAGACTCGGAAACGAGCGCGTGGCCATCCTTGTCGACCTGTCACGTCAGGCCGTGAGGGATGGAAAGGACGACCGTGCCAGACGCTATGTGGAACTGGCACGTGCCATCTGTGGAAAGGCCCAGACGGAAATGCCCGACGACTTCAGATTCTGCAAAAGATGTCTGTTGCCCATGTCACCCGGGATCAACTGCAAGGTCAGACTGACCGGCGGAAAGATTGTCACCAGGTGCGGCTGTGGGAACGTGTGGCGTATGCCGTATCTCAAGGAGCAAAGAAAATGAGCGAGAGCAAAGCCAAAAAGGAACTTCTGAGACGCGCACTCGACATCAACCCCACCATCCACGTCGGCAAGGACGGTGTCGGAGAGAACGTCTTCGAGGAGGTAGTCAACCAGCTGAAGAAGAGGCGTCTCATCAAGGTCAAGGTCCTGAACAACGCCGAGAGTGACACCAAGGAGGTCGCCGACCTCATCGTGGAATCCACCGGATCCGTGGCCGTCGATGTCCGCGGAGGAATCATCCTCCTCACCGACAAGAGGACCTGGGACTCCCTGTGCCAGAAGAAGAACTTCGACTGAACCGAAGACAACAACAAGAGTTGAACCAACATGATCGACCTAAAATTCCTCAAGGCGAACCCCGAGATCGTCAAAGAGAACATCAAGAAGAAATTCCAGGACCAGAAGCTCCCCCTCGTCGACGAGGTCATCGCACTGGATGCCGAGAACCACCAGATCACCCTCGACCTCAACAAGATGAGGAACCAGAGGAACGTCCTCTCCAAGGAGAACTCCAAGATCGTCGGAGAGATGAAGAAGACCGAGGATCCCGCCGCCAAGGCCGACCTGGAGAAGAAGCTCGAGGACAACAAGGCCCATGTCAAATCCCTCGGAGACGACATGCTGGCACTCGAGAAGAAACAGGAGGAGCTCAGCGAGGCCATCAAGTCCAGGATGATGGTCATCCCCAACATACTCGATGACGACGTCCCCATCGGAAAGGACGACTCCGAGAACGTGGAGATCACCAAGTACGGAGAGCCCGTGGTCCCCGACTACGAGGTCCCCTACCACGCGGACATCATGGACAAATTCAGCGGACTCGATCTCGACTCCGCACGCCGCGTGTCCGGAAGCGGATTCTACTACCTCACCGGAGACATCGCAAGGCTCCACTCCGCGGTCCTCTCCTATGCCAGGGACTTCATGATCAACAAGGGATTCACCTACTGCGTGCCTCCCTTCATGATCCACAACGAGGTCGTCAACGGAGTTATGAGCTTCGCCGAGATGGATGCCATGATGTACAAGATCGAGGGAGAGGACCTCTACCTCATCGGTACCTCCGAGCACTCCATGGTCGGAAGGTTCATCGGAGAGAACGTCGCCGAAGAGAGTCTCCCCATCACCCTCACCAGCTACTCCCCCTGCTTCCGCAAGGAGAAGGGAAGCCATGGAATCGAGGAGCGCGGAGTCTACAGGATCCACCAGTTCGAGAAGCAGGAGATGGTCGTCATCTGCCACCCCGACGAGAGGAGGGTCTGGTTCAACAAACTCTGGCAGAACACCGTGGACTTCTTCAGGTCGCTCGACATCCCGGTCAGGACCCTCGAGTGCTGCTCCGGAGACCTTGCCGACCTCAAGGTCAAATCCGTCGACGTCGAGGCGTGGAGCCCCAGGCAGAAGAAGTACTTCGAGGTCGGATGCTGTTCCGATCTCGGTGATGCGCAGGCAAGGCGCCTCAGGTTCCGTGTCGCCAAGAAGGACGGAACCAAGTACTTCGCCAACACCCTCAACAACACCGTGGTCGCTCCCCCCAGGATGCTCATCGCATTCCTGGAGAACAACTACCAGGCAGACGGAACCGTTCTCATCCCCAAGGCACTTCAGCCTTACATGGGCGGAATGACCCGTCTCGTCCCCAAACAGTAATCTTGAAATGAGGTCCGGGACCGTCCCGGACCTCAGATTTCCATATTCTCGAAATCTTCCAGGATCCTCTCGACCCCGATCCTTCTTCCCTTCCCCTTCCTCAGGGACTCTCCGGTCTGTTCGAGGGCCTCGCGAAGGGTCTTGGACGTGATTCCGTACCTTATCGACACGAACGCCTCGATCCAGGCCGCGAGCTGGTCGCAGGCCTTCACGGCATCGGGATCACGATCATACCCATCCTCAGAACCGAACGGATTGAGTGCCAGCACGCTGAGCTCGTTGTACCATTCGAGAGGGATCAGCGGTTTGACCTTCTCCTCGAACATCTCCTCCTCGATCTTGCCGAGATCCTCGGGAAGCTCTATGCTGAGGTTCTTCACGGGGGTGATGACGTCCTTGGTCAGCACCTCGGGAAGGTCATGGAACAGTCCGCTGTAGTAGTCATAATACAGCCTGTCTCCGGTGACGCCCTGGTCACGGTCGTTCAGGTAGGCCGCGATGGCCACGAATATGGAATGACCCAGCACCGAGGTCTTCGGTTCCCTGGGGGTCCTGGCCCACCTCTGCTGGCATCTGAGCTGTCCGACCATGCAGATGAATCCATACAGGCTGTCGCTGCGGTACTTCAGACGCTCCACCCCTGCCAGGTCGAGGTTCATGTATGCGTACACCTGCCCCTCGATGTCCGTGCGGGTCTTCTCGATGTCATAGGAGTACTGGTTGAACGGGTAGATCATGTCGAACTCGTAACGGGTGGCGAGGTAGTGCGCGACACGGAGGATGTTGTCCTCCTTGGTGTTGTGCTCCGAGTTCAGGTAATGCTCGAATTCCTCGAGGAAACGGGGATCCATGTCCGGCACCAGCTTGTGGAACTCCCTGAAGGCATACTTGTTGAGATCCGCCTCGTTCTCCTTCTTGGCGATGATCTTGTAATAGAGAGGAGGCTTCAGATCGGTGATTGCTATGCGATGGATGAAGGAGAACAGGGAATGCAGGATTATCCTCTCCCAGTTCACCTCGCGCCCGGCATCCTCCTCGCACTTTCCAAGGACCCAGGCGATGGCGGCCTTGTGGGCCTGCTTGTCCAGTTCGGTGAAGTCGGTGACACGGAAGTGGTCGTTCCACCTGTGCATGTTGGCGGAGTTGAAGATGTAGTAGAGCATCGCCGCGTTCAGATTCCTGGTGTCGGCCATGGTCACTTCCTCCCGGTGTCGGAGTCCGAACCTTCCTTGAAGTCGGTCAGGAACAGGGGATCCTCGTCCAAGACCTCGTCCTCGGTCCTGACGGGAGCCACGGTGTCCTCGAGAAGACCCCTGTTGGCCCTCAGATCCGACCACAGTATGATCAGACCCGCGAGGGTGATCGGATATCCGGTGAACATCACCCCTGAGGGAATGCCGGTCACGGCCAGACCTGTGAAGGATAGCATACCCAGCACTGCAAGCACCAATCCTGCGAGGGTCAGGATGATACCCAGGGTGTTCAGTTCGATTTTCATGGGGGCCACATATGGGGTGCCCTCCTAAAAAGGATTCGCGGGCTCGGACCCCGTCCGGAACCAACCCATATAAAGCAATCTGGCATACTCCCCGCCATGAACAACGGCATGAAAGTGTCGGACAGGCTCCAGGCCATCCCGATGTCCGGAATCAGGAAGATGTTCGACCTCGCCAAACCCGACTCGATCAATCTCGGCCTCGGTGAACCCGACCTCGAACCTCCGATGGAGGCCATCGAGGCCATGGACAGGGCCGCCAGGTCAGGAAAGAACAAGTACTCGGCCACCGCCGGAATCCCCGAGCTCAGGGATGCCATCGCGAGGAACTACGCGAACTACAACCCCGCCCTCACCGGAGGCAACGTCATCGTGACCCCCAGCGGCTCCACGGCACTCCTCGAGATCACCCAAGCATTCATCGACGAGGGTGACGAGGTCCTCATCCCCAGCCCTGGATTCGTCATCTACGGCCCCCACGTGAAACTCGCGGGAGGAACCCCCATAGAGTACAGGCTCACCGAGGGTGACTTCCAGCCCGACATCGACTACATCCAGTCCAGAATAACCTCGAAGACCAAGATGATCATCGTCAACACCCCCTGCAACCCCACCGGAGGGGTCCTCTCCGAGGAGAACAGGAACGCCCTCGCCGACATCGCCGAGGACAAGGGCATCATCATCCTGTCCGACGAGGTCTACGAACCGTTCATCTACGAAGGCAGGCACAGCTCGTTCCTCCCCTATCTCGACAGGGCAATCGTCGCGAGCGGATTCTCCAAGATGATGGCCGTCACCGGATGGAGACTCGGATTCGCCATCACCAACGAGGAGGCTATCGACGCCCTCGTGAAGATGCAGTACCACGTATGTGCCAGCCCCCATATGCCCTCGATGTACGGAGTCCTGGAGGCACTTCCCTCCATCGACCCTTACATAGAGAATGCACGCAGGGTCTACAAGGCCAGACGCGACCTCATCACCAAGAGGATCAACGAGATCGACGGCATGAGCCTCATCCCCCCGAGAGGAGCATTCTACGCGTTCCCCTCCTACGATATGGACATCAGCTCCCAGGACCTTGCCAACGAGCTCGTGAGGAACGGTCTCATCTGCACGCCCGGTTCCGCGTTCGGAACCTTCGGCGAGAAGCACCTGAGATTCTCCTACGCGGCCAACGAGGAGAAAATCAATAAAGGCATGGACATCCTTGCCGACGTAGTCAAGAAAGTCAGAGGAGGCAGAATATGAACGACGATTACGATCCAAACGCAGCACTGTTTTCAGGAGAGGACGAGGAGGAGAAAAGCGAGGAGCAGGAAGCCTTCGAGTTCGTCTACGAGAGGAACCCCCGCAGGGTCAGCGCCCTCAACGATCTCTGGTTCTACAACCTCATGGAGAAGATCAAGCAGATGGAGCTTCCCTCCGAGGAGGCCAAGATGCAGATGATCTTCAAGCTCACCGCCGGAGGAATCCTCGACATGCTCGGTGATTCCCAGCCTCCGGGAGTCGCCCCCGAGGTCATGTCCAATCTGGACATGTTCATGGGTGTGGCACTCACCAACATGCGCTTCAAGGTCGACCTCCTCGGAGAGCAGACCAAGGCGCTCAAGTCCATCGACCCTGCCAAGTTCGAGAAGGATGAGGACTACCTCAGAACCCTCTCCGATGCGGAAGATGCCTGGTGGGACATCGCACAGCCTCCCCTCGACGGAAGGAACCCCCGTGATGCCATCAGGGAAACCCTGAGAAAGTACGGATTGGAATGACCACAGTAACCGCCTCCGCACCTGGCAAGTTCGTGGTTCTCGGAGAACATGCCGTCGTCTATGGAAAACCCGCCATAGCTCTCGCCATGGACATGAGGTTCACCATGCGTGCATCGTTCGGCAAGGAGTTCAAGGTCAACGGTGCACCGGCCAACAACTACAATCTCAGCCCCCACATGAGGTACCTGTCCGAGAAGCACGGCAACGATCCCCTCTCGATATTCATCGAGGAAAGGGTCCCCTCGGGATCCGGGCTCGGTTCCTCCGCCGCCCTCTCGGCCGCATACTCAGCGGCTGTCAGGGCCCTCAAGAAACTGCCCACCGATCCCGAATCCATCGCCAGGGAAGCCTACGAGGCCGAGTTCCTGGCACAGGGAAGAGGAAGCCCCATGGATACCTCCGCCTCGGTCAACGGCGGGGGAATAGGCCTCAACATCCCGTACTCCAACGAGGACTTCCTCTGGAGGATCGAGAAGAACACCCACGCCTGGGACATCTCCAAGGTCAAGGTCCCCAAGATGACGTTCGTCATCGGAAACACCGGGATCAGGGCCCCCACCGGCCCCCTTGTGGAGAAGGTCAGGAAATACAAGGACAGCAACACCTTCGCGGCAAGCATCGTCGAGGAGATCGGAGAGGTCACCCTCGAGGGAATGGACGCCATGAAGAGGGATGACCGCGTCAGGCTTGGCTCCCTCATGACCGCCGACCACAAGCTCCTGTCCATCCTCGGAGTCTCCTGCCCACAGCTGAACAAGCTGGTGGAGTGCTCTCTCCCCTACTCGTACGGAGCCAAGCTGACTGGCTCCGGTGGCGGAGGATGCATGATCGCCCTGACCGACCACCCCGAGAAGGTCGCACGTGCCATAAAGCTTCACGGCGGAACCCCCTACATCGTGAACACCGATGTCGAGGGAGTCAAGGTCCACGTGGACAACAACGGCAAGAAGTGAACCGTCGAGAAACCATTTTCCAGTCCATCACTGGATCTCCGCATCCCCGTGAGGGGGAGCGATTTTTGAAATGTATGCAGAAGAGACAGGGGTCTTTCGACCCCTTGATTGGGTTTTATCAGATCATGTCCTCAAAGCCTTCGACGACCTTGGGGAACTTCTCCTTGACGACCTTGAGGAGGTTGTAGACGTTGACCTCCTTGATGTCAGAGGTGGAGATGAGCTTGACGAGCTCGTTGATGGTGTCGTCATCGAGGGTTGCGAGCCTCTCCTTGGCGAACCAGTTCCTGTAGAGCTTGTCCTCCATCCTGTCGCGCC
>JAKSHU010000035.1 GCA_024399175.1 archaeon | reverse complement strand
GTGCGTTGGTTTTGTATCCGCGTGCCCTGAGCTTGTGGCTGAGGAGGTGGGAGGTGTTCCTTTCTTTCTGGGAGGTGTCGTTGTCCTTGTAGAAGGGGTTCTCTGCGGCCTTGTCGTCGTAGAGCAGTGCCTTGAATGCGTCCATCCTGGGCTGGAACTCGGAAAGGAACTCGTTGTACTGCTTGTCGTCGAGCATTGCCTTGGCGACCTCGAGGTGCTTCTTCTCGAATGCATCGAGGGTCTCGTCCCTCTTTGCGATCCTGTCCTCGCAGCATGCCACGAGGAAGTTGGTGATTCCGGACATTGCGGAGGTGACAACGACTTTGTAACCCTCGGTGTCGAGGACGATCTTGGATACTCTTTCGATTGCTTCAAGTGATCCGACGGAGGTTCCGCCGAATTTCATTACAGTGATCATTTCTATTACCTCATTGGTTGTTATTGGATTTTTCTGGTGAATCATCCGTGATATTCAGTTTGTTCACAGTCCGTACTGTGCGATCATCTCGTCGATCTTCTCGGCATTCTCCTTGGAAAGGGGAGTGAGGGGAAGCCTCAGGGTGTTGGTTCCGAATCCCATCTTGGCCATGATGTACTTGATGGGGATGGGGTTGGATTCGATGAATGCGCCTTTGAAGATGGGCATCAGCTGGTTGTTGAGCTCTCTTGCCCTGTCCCTGTTGCCGTTCTGGAGGCAGTGAACCATTTCGGAGCACTGCTTGGGGAGGCAGTTGGATACGACAGAGAACACTCCGTGTCCTCCGGAACACATCACGTCGTAGGTCATCGAATCGTCACCGGAGAGAACGGTGAATCCTTCGGGCCTCTTGGCAAGGATTGCCTGGATCTGCTCGATGTTTCCGCTGGCCTCTTTGACACCTGCGATGTTGGGGATGCTTGCCATCCTGATCTCGGTCTCTGCAGTGATGTTGCTTCCGGTCCTTCCGGGAACGTTGTAGATGATGATAGGGAGGTCTGCTGCCTTAGCGATTGCCTCATAGTGGCGGTAGATTCCTTCCTGGGTCGGTTTAACGTAGTAGGGGGAGATGGAGAGAAGTCCGTCGGCTCCGTAGTCTGCCGCTTTGGAACTGAGTTCCACGGCTTCCCTGGTGCAGTTGCTTCCAGCTCCTGCGATGACCTTTGCCTTCTTGGCCTGGTCTACAACGATCTTGATGACTTTGAGGTGCTCCTCGCTGCTGAGGGTTGCGGCCTCTCCGGTGGATCCGCAGGGGAGGAGCATGTCGACTCCGTTCTCTTCCTGGAAGTCGACGAGCCTCCTGAGGGCTTCCTCGTCGACGGATCCGTCCCTGTTCATAGGGGTTACAAGTGCAGTTCCTATTCCGCTAAACATCTTAATTCTCTCCAAAGTGTTCTTTCAGGATAAGGCGGGTCCTGGTGCTGAGGACGTTGTCGTACCTGCGTACTCTTTCGATGATTTCATTGAGGCTCTGTGATGACTCGACATCCACGATCGCGATGATGTCCTGGTCTCCTGTGACCTCGAACACCTCGGTGACCCCGTCATATTTGGCGAGTTCCTTGGCAATGGCCTCGGTGTCGGTGTTCACATCGATCTTGACCTCGACAAGCGCCTTAACGTTCTTGGAGCTGGTCTTGATCGTGAATCCGCGGATGATGCCATCCTCGGTCATCTTGTGGACTCTGCTGCGTACTGTTCCCTCGGACACGCCCAGATTGTCTGCGATTTCGACATAGGGGCATCTCGAGTCCTTTTTCATGATCTCTAGGATACGTTTGTCAAGGTTGTCAATCATTGTGGCACCTAGTGCTTCAACTAATGCGCCGAGTAGTGCGCATTTGTATATAAATTATTAGAAAGGAATACGATTTCCTCATTTTTAAAACCCCTTGGATTATGGAAATTGGCAATAATCTTACGATTTCCGCAACCATTCTGACCGTTTTCGGAGAGGGAGCGATGGAATCCGCAGAGTGATGCAAGAGGTTTCGGAGGGGGCTTTCCGACCCCCTCCCCGAGGATTCAATCCTCGTTGGCGGGAGCAGGACGAACGACGATCTGGGTGTAGTCGATGTTGATGTGCTTCTCGCAGAACTTGTTGTAGAGTGCCTGTCTGACCTCTCCTCCGATGACTCCGGAATCGTTGAAGTCATCGACGTAGAACGAGAGCCTCATCTGGATGTTGGAGTCCTCGAAGTCGGTGACCCTGGTGGAAGGCCTGCTCACGGATCCGTCCTTGATGATCCTGGGGTTGGCGTTGGCAACCTCGAGCATGGTCTCGCGTGCGAAGGCGAGGTCGGTTCCGTAACCCACGGAGATGAACACATGCACCTTGCTCTTGAGGGTGTCCCTCGTGATGTTCTTGATGAGTCCGGAGGTGATGGTGTTGTTGGGGACGATGGTGATGTCGGTGTTGTCCCAGTTCTCCAGTTCGGTGTTCATCACGTTGACCTTCCTGACCCTGTAGGTGACCGAGCTTCCGTTGATGGTGATGAGGTCACCCTTCTTGAACGGGCGGGTGGCCAGGATGACCAGTCCGGAGAAGAACTGCGAGAGGACGCTCTGTGCACCCATGGTGATTCCCAGAGAGATGATTCCCGCACCGGTGATTATCGCGGTCATGTCGAATCCGAGAAGGCTCATGATCGTTCCGACGGAGATGACTGTGAGCAGGATCTCGCCGATGTAGATCAGCAGGGGCTTGAGACTCTCGAAGTCGGACTTGCTTCCTCCGGGGATGAAGTCCCTGGTGCCGATCCTCTTGACGACCGTCGTGATGATGAGGATGTAGAGCCTCCACGCAACCATCGCACCGACGATGACATAACAGATGTAGAACCAGATGTTGATCATGTCGATGAGTCCCTCGGATGCACCGAGCACACGGATGGCCTTTCCGATACCGTTCAGGACCACGATCACGAAACACATCCTGACCAGGGTGGTCTTCATCGCGTTGTAGTCCGGGTCATCCTTCTTCATAATGATCTTCATGACCACGGGGACGGCCACGAGCCTGACTGCGAAACCGATCGCGAGCCACACGATGCAGGTGACGAGGGCAGCGAACCAGGCTCCGTCAAGAGGCGAGGGGAAATCGTTGTCCCAGATTCCCATGAACCTGTTGTACTGTTCGTTGGCCGATAGGTTGGATCTCACCGACAGATCCATGTTGGCGACTCCGGTCTGGGAGGCATCCGTGCTGTCGCGGACGTCCATCTTGAGGGACACCGTGTATTCACCCTGGCGGGCGAACTTGTCCGCCGCCACGGTCACATCGACCTCGTGGAACTTTCCGGGAGTGAGTGTGATCGAGGGGTCGGCATACACGTTCACAAGTTCGTTGCTGCAGGAGGGGTGTATGTATAGGATCCTGGTGTCCGAATAGTTGCTGAACAGGTTCAGCGTGAAGGTGACCTCGTTGTTGGCATTGACGACGAACGATTTGTTGGTGTCATAGACAAGGACGAGGCTGGTGCCGTCGATGTTGCTTGCGGAGGAGTCATCGCTTGTGACGATCGCCCCCGCCCCGAAGAGGGTGATAACTGCGAAGATTGCCACAAGTGTTGCGGCCCTGCATTTGTACATGGTTAACTGCAATGACCCGCTTTATTAAATCTGTACCGAAAGAGTCACACCATGTGTGTATCGGATGTTATTCAGATTGCAGGCTTGTGCATCACCCTAGGGGTGTTAATCTCGGCATCGGTGTCCGACTGGAGGCGGCGCGAGGTCTCCGACATTCACTGGTGGGTGTTGTGCGGGTCGGGAGTAGCGGGGAACATGATCCTGTCGATCATCCTCGGTGGTTCCCTGTGGGTCCCGGCCCTGTGCGGAGCGGTTCAGACGATCCTGGTTGTCTGTCTGTTCATCGAGTCGGAACGTGCTCTCCCCTCGGCGGTGATCCTGGCGATTGTTTCGGGGCTGGCCCTTCTTGTCTGCGACGGTCTGGGAAAACATCTTGTCGAAGCCTCGACAATGTTCATGTACGTGGTGCTGCTGGCACTGTATCAGACCGGTGTTGTGCGCGGGGGTGCTGACGTGAAGTGTCTGATCGGACTTGGCTTCATGTATCCCTGCTATCCGGAGCTGTTCGTGGACCTGGACGGGGTTCCAATGGTGATGGAGATTGTCATGGTCCCCGCGGTGTCAGTGTTGTTCCTCGCCTCCATCCTGTCCGTTCTGTCCTGCATGGCCTATTGTGTCTGGAGGAACAGGGGTGAGAAGATGCCCGCAACCGAGAGGACACACATGATCACAATGTCTCTCGATGAGGCCGAGCATGCGTTTGTCTGGCCGGTCAGGGTCATCAGGGACGGATCCTCGGTGAAATGCCTCCTGCCTGACGATGATGATATGGCCAGATTGTTCCAGGATTACAGGATGGCAGGTGTGGAGAAGGTGGTTGTGACTCCGATGATCCCGTTCATCATCCCGATTCTGGCAGCCACGTTGGTCCTGGTCTTCACAGGCAACCCGCTGTTCATACTATGATGTTCGTGCGGTGCTTGCAGAGAGAGCAGCGGTTCCCCTCGAGGCCTACAAGATCGACCTTGAAACCCATTCTTCTGATGAGGAGCTGTCCGCATTCGGGGCAATAGGTGTTGGAGCCGTCCTCGGTCATGACGTTTCCCACGTAGACATATCTCATTCCCTCGTCTTCGGCAACCGATTTCAGTTTGAGAAGCGTGTCGACCGGGGTGAGACGAAGATCCATCATCTTGTAGTCGGGATGGAACCTGGTGAAATGAATCGGAACCCCTGGGTCCAGGTGGTCCTTTGCCCATCTGACGAAATGTCTGACGAGTTCCGGATCGTCGTTGTGTCCGGGGATGACCAGGTAGGTGAGTTCCAGATGCACCTTGTTCTCGTAGATGGTCTCGCAGGCGGACAACACCGAGTCAAGCCTCCCTCCGCAGATCTTTCTGTAAAACTCCTCGTCGAATGACTTGATGTCCACGTTGGCAGCGGATATCCCCTTGCAGAGTCTGTTCAACGGATCCTCGGAAATCATCCCGTTGCTCACCAGGACGATGTCCAGTTCAGGATCCACCTCCATTATGTCACATATGTACTCGTACCAGATTGCTGGCTCATTGTATGTGAACGCGATCTGGCGATAGTCCTGCTGCCTGCAGAAGGCCACAATGTCCGAGGGGGACTTGTACGTGGTGCGCTTCTTTCCGATGGGGGACATGGAGATGGAGTAGTTCTGACAGTACTCGCAGTGCATGTTGCAACCTATGCTTCCAAGAGAGAATATGCTGGTTCCGGGATGGTAGTGGTAGAGCGGCTTCTTCTCTATCGGATCCACGGCCATCGTGGAGACCCTGCCGTAATTGTACGCTACGAGCTTGCCCCCGTGGTTCTTGCGTGACTTGCACACTCCGAAATGGTCGGGGCTGATCCTGCAGTGATGGGGGCAGAGGTCGCAGACCACGTCCTCTCCCTCGGAATGGTAGTGGCTTCCCTCCAGATTCGGGTTAATAAATGCCATTCTTCATCTCCGTCCTGGTTTCTCCCTCGCACAGCATGGGGCACTTGTCGTTTGTGACCAGACCTATGATGGAGAACGCGATCCCCGCATCGTACAGCTTCTGTATGTCCTTCCTGTCGAACGTGAACAGGAGCTCATACTCCCCGCCCCAGCGGGTCACGGTGTCCCTGAGGTCGCATCCGCATTGTCCCAGCACATCTCTGGCACCTTCGTCCACGGGGAGGAATTCCCACTCGATCTCCATGCCGACGCGGGACATCTCGCATATGGTGCAGGCGGCGTTGGCCAGTCCGTCGGAGAGGTCCATGCAGGAGTGCACGATCCCTGTCTCCGCCATCTTGATGCCGTCCTCCACGTGCGGAACCGGGACCATGAGGGAGAAGATCTGGTCATCCGCATCGATCCCGTTCTCCAGAGCATAGAATCCTGCCGCGGGGCCTCCGAGACTTCCCGTGACTGCGACGATGTCTCCCGGCTGGGCCCCTTTGCGGGTCATCGGGGTCCTTCCCTCCATCGTGCCGAAGGCGGTTCCCGCGATCGCCAGCTCTCCGAACTTGGTGTCCCCGCCGACCACGTCCGTGCCGCACAGTTCGCAGCACTGGTCTATCCCGCTCATTATGTCGTACAGTGCCGACTCGTCCTCCGATTCCGGAATCGTGACGGCAGGCAGGAAACCGAGCGGTCTGGCACCCATGCTGGCTATGTCACTGAAATTGACCGCGGCGGCGGTCCATCCGAACTGTTCGAAGGTCATTGTCTTCGGGAAGTGGCGGGGCTTCGTGACCACGTCGGCGGAGATGACCACGGTGCCGTCCGTGGAGCCTTTGACGACTGCTGCATCGTCACCGGGCCCTATGACCGTGTCCTTGGAGCGCGGCCTGATGATGCTTCTGATGTTGTCAACAAGCTGTCTCTCTCCGATTTCCCCCAAAGTTGCCATGGGCAAGCGAGCGTTGAACAATACTTTAAGGGTTTCTGACACGACTTGGGCGCACGCGTGCGCGCAATAATATTATAAGTCAAAAGAGGGGATAACCCGGCAGATAACATGATCGTGGACATCAAATACGGCAAGGATGGAGTCCAGAAGGTCGACATCCCCGAGAAGAACTACGTCGGTACGTACTATCCCACCGACGTCGTGTGCGAACCCGCAGAGAAGGTAATCAACGAGTCTCTCGACCACCCCATCGGATACGAGTCTCTTGAGGCTTTCCTCGAGGGTGGAGAGGACATCGTCTTCATCGTCAACGACGGAACCAGGCCCACCCCCACCGCCGCGGTTCTCGATGCGCTCTCCTCCAGGATGGACCTCAGGAAGGCGAGGTACCTCATCGCGACCGGAACCCACAGGGCCCCCACCGAGGAGGAGTACCTCAACATCTTCGGAAGGCATCTCGAGAATCTCAGGGACCGTATCGTCGTCCACGACTCCAAGGTGTCCGAGTGCATCAATCTCGGAACCTCCAAGAACGGAACCCCCATGGAGGTCAACAAGATCGCCGTGGACGCCGACCGTCTCGTCGTGATCACCAGTGTCGAGCCCCACTACTTCGCGGGATGGACCGGTGGAAGGAAGTCCTTCCTTCCCGGAGTCGCATCCTACAGGACCGTCGAGGCCAACCACAAGATGGCGGTCGGAATGGAGGCACAGGCTCTCGCTCTGTCCGGAAATCCTGTCCACGAGGATATGATGGACGCACTCGAGGTCGTCAAGGGAAAGAAGATCTTCTCCGTGCAGATCGTCATGGACAGGCACCAGACCATCTACAAATCCGCAGCCGGTGACCTCAACCCCGCCTTCGCCCAGGCAGTGAAGTGGGGAGAGGAGGTCTTCATCGTCCCCGTTCCCGAGAAGGCGGATGTTGTCATCTCTGTCGCCCCCTACCCCATGGATGTCGACCTCTACCAGTCTCAGAAGGCTCTCGACAACGGAAAGTGGGCTCTCAAGGAGGGCGGAACCATCATCATGGTCTCCAAGTGCAGGGAGGGAACCGGTCACGACAACTTCCTCAAGCTTCTCTCCTCCTCCAAAGACCCCAAGGAGGTCGTCGAGAACATCAAGAAGGGATACAAGCTCGGATACCACAAGGCCGCGAAAATGGCGGAGATCGCCACCTGGGCCAAGATCTGTGCCGTCACCGATCTCGACCCTGAGATCATCAGGTCCGCCAACATGACTCCCTACAGCAACGTCGCAGACGCACTCGCAGACGCACTCGCCGCCAACCCCGAGGCGAGGGTGGAGGTCTTCATGGATGGAAGCGTCACGATCCCCCAACCCCCCATGGAGTGAGAAACATGGCATTCACCACAACCCACATCGACATCATCAAGAACGCTCTGTCCTCCTGCACCATGTGCGGATTCTGCAAGAGCGTCTGCCCCTCGTTCAAGGCCATCAACTGGGACACCGACCTCTCCAGAGGCCGTATCGTGATGACCTATGGTCTCGCTACCGGACAGCTCGAGGCCGACCCCTCCGTCGTCCAGAGCATGTACACCTGCACCACCTGCGCGGACTGTGTCAGGAGGTGTCCCTCCAAGGTCAAGATCGTCGACATCATCGAGATTGCACGTGCTGACCTCGTCGCCAACGGACACGCTCTTCCCAAACACAAGGCCATGTGTGAGAACATCCTCAACTACAACAACCCCTTCGCCGAGAAGGAGTCCGTCGCGGAGGTCTTCAAGAAGAAGGGATACGTTCCCCACGAGGCACCTGTCGCATACTTCGCAGGATGCACCGCCACCTACAGGGCCACCAAGACCGCCGATGCGGCGCTCTCCATCCTGAAGAAGCTCAACGTGGACTTCACGACCCTCGACGAGATCTGCTGCGGATCCGTCATGGGACGTGTCGGATGGTCCGAGGAGGAGCTTGTCAAAATCTACAAGAAGAACATCGAGGCTATCACCAAGCTCGGAGTCAAGACCCTGGTCCTCTCCTGTGCAGGATGCTACAGGATGTTCAAGGTCGAGTACCCCAAGCACGTCGAGGTTCCCTTCGAGGTCCTCCACATGACCGAGTTCCTGGCAAGGCAGAAGCTCAAGCTCAGGTCCCTCGGAGACGTGAAGGTCACCTATCACGACCCCTGCCACCTCGGAAGGCACTGCGGAGTCTACGATGCACCCAGGGACGTCATCAACATGTTCCCCGAGGTCGACTTCCAGGAGATGAAGTTCAGCAAGTCCACCAGCCACTGCTGCGGAGGTGGAGGAGGAGTGCGTGCCGCGTTCCCCCAGCAGTCCGCTGACATCGCCAACACCCGTCTTGACGAGGCCACCTTCGCGGACCTCCTCATCACGACCTGTCCCTTCTGCGTCACCAACCTGTCCGCCCAGGTCGGTGACCGCAAGATGAAGGTCGTGGATCTGACCGAACTGGTTGATGAGCACCTTTGAGCATAAAGGCAACCGATTTACTCAGACGCGGGGCATCACGCCCCGTGCTCATGGGGATCCTCAATGTGACTCCCGATTCCTTTTCCGACGGGGGTCTGTGGAACGATCCCGAACGTGCCAGACGGCATGCGCTGGATCTCGTGGAGCAGGGCGCGGGCATAATCGACATCGGGGGAGAGTCCACCCGCCCCGGAGCGGATCCTGTCCCGGAATCCGAGGAGATGTCGCGTGTGATCCCGGCCATAAGGGCCATCCGCGAGGCCACCGACGTTCCGATATCCGTGGACACGATGAAGGCGTCCGTTGCACGGGCGTCCATCGAGGCGGGGGCGGATATAATCAATGACGTGAGCGGTCTTTCCGATCCCCTCATGGCCTCCACTGCCGCGGAACTCGATGTCCCGTTGGTCCTGATGAACAACTACGGGAACCCCAAGACGTTCAAGACCGATTTCATCAAGGGCGACATCCTGGAGGTCGCAGGTGCCTATCTGCGTGCCAGGATCGAGATGGCCCATGACGCGGGCGTCCCCGATCACAACCTGATCCTGGATCCCGGGATAGGATTCGGCACCACCCACGAACAGAGCATGGTGATACTCGAGAACAGCTCCTATTTCGGATTCGGGAGATATCCCACTCTGATCGGACCTTCAAGGAAGAGATTCCTCGCGCAGTACTATCCTGCCCTTGAACGGGACGAGGCGACCGCCGAGGCATGTTATGTGGCGGCGGTCAACGGTGCGGACATCCTTCGTGTCCACAACGTCGCCTGTGCCGCCGAAAAACTCATTCAGAGACCTTAGAGGCCTTGAATGCTTCGAGTTTCTCCACTGCCCTCTTGTGAGGCTTGCGTGCACCGCAGAACTCACCGATGGGGATCAGGATGGAGGTGAGGAATATCAGTGTGAGGAATTTCCTGAGTCCCTCCATTCCGATTGTGAGGTTCTCCAGATTCATCTGCTGGAACACGGAGGGGACCTCGAGCGAGGTGGTGGCTCCGTTGACGAGCAGGTTGATGAAGATGACGAATGCGATGCACCTGGCGATTCCGAAGAGCATCTTTCCATAGGTTCCGGAACCGAAGTAGGCTCCGATGCTTCCGAGGATGATGATGGGAAGGAATCCGATGATCGCGTTGAAGATCATTCCTCCGGGTCTGAACCATTCGGTGAGTCCCTGGAGGTCCTCGAGGATGGTGTCGAGATTTCCCTTCTGGGAGTACACGGATACAACGAACACGAGGACGATGATCAGGATGTACTCCAGAATTCCCCAGATGATGGCTCCGACCATTCTCTTCTTGCTGTTGACGAGCTTCCACTCCTCCTTGGTGAGTTCGAGCATGTCCCTTTTTGCCATTATGTACTCGTCGCTCATGCGTTGGCCTCCTTGCCGTACATCGCGTTGAGGATGTCAATGAAGGTCGCGGAATTGTCCTCGTCCAGGGTGTAGTCGTTTCCTCCATAGGTGAGGGTGAGCTTTCCACCGTTGGCATCCATGTATTCCTGCATGATGTCCGCGGCGGTCTTGTCACTGGTTCCGGAGGCGCTGATGGAGATTCCCATCTTGTCTCCGACCTTCTGGAGGTCGATTCCGAATTCCGCATCTCCGCAGGTCAGGACCATGTTGTCCACTCCGCTGCTGTTCATTCCGGTCGCGAAGTCATCAAGTACTCCCTTGTCCACGACGATGTCGGTCTTGACGAGGTTGTTTGCAGCCTCCTTGTGGACCTTGATCTCTCCGCCGGGGACATCCACGGGCATGTCGGACCTGATGGTGAATCCCATGTCGATGAGGTATTCTCCCTGCCATTTGAGATACTTGAAGGCGACGGTGGTGCACATCGGTATGTTCAGTTTTCCATCGTCGGAGACCTCTCCCAATGCCGCATAGGACATCAGTGCGAAGACGGGGATGGATTTGTGGAATACGATGTCGGTGGTGGCGTTCGCCTTTATCGTGAGGTTGCTGATGTCGGCGAGGACCATGCGGGTGTCCTTCTCGCCGATGGCGATCTGCAGACAGACCCCTTCAACATCCTGGGGGAGGCCGGATTTGACCTTGCCCTGGAAATCTAGATCGAATGTCAGTCCGTCGCTGGAAGACGTGTTCATGTTCATATCTTCGACCTGGAACACCTCCCCCAGGTCGCTAACATTGCTGGGCACCGCGGAGACGAACGCTCCGTAGCAGCAGTACACAATGATAGCCAAGACGGCAATTTGTGCGATTAACTTGCCTGAGTTCACGGCAAAGCATCGCTTTCCATATTATATAATAACATACGGGCCTCAGAAGAGGATTCCGAGAGCGAGGATGACAACGACTCCTGCGAAGGCGGCCACCGTCCAGAAGACCTCCTTCATCCTCTCCTTGCGGAGTATCGCCTGATGCCTGTGATAGCAATCGAGCGAGCAGTATGCCTGGTCGGACGGAACGGAGTCCCCGCAGTAGCGACAATGGTCATGTTCCGCCAGATCTGGTGACATGTCACTCCGTAGGCACAGCTATTATAAAGTAGGTTTCGGTTATCAAAACGGTGTCAGATTGACCACTGAATTCGATGGCATGCGCTTCGATCGCATGAAACGTACCGATTGGATTGACATGCGGAGAATTCATGATTCCAGAATCCTCGTCGCCGGTGCCGGTGCACTGGGCAACGAGGTCATCAAGGATCTCGCTCTGGCGGGATTCGGAAACATCGTCGTGGCCGATCCGGACATCATAGAGGAAAGCAACCTCAGCCGCTGCGTGCTCTTCCGTGACGGAGACATCGGGAGGAACAAGGCCGAGGTCGCTGCGTCCAGGGCAAAGGATCTGTATCCTGGCTGTGCCACATGCGCCGAACCGAGACGCATACAGCAGATTGACCTGTCGGGCTTCGATGTGTTCATCGGATGCCTGGACAGCATAAGTGCCAGACTACATCTGAACTCATTCGCGATGTATCACCACGTGCCCTACGTGGATGGTGCCACCGACGGGTTCAGAGGGAAGATGCAGGTGATCCTTTCCGATGGTCCTTGCATGGAGTGTGGGATAAACCGCACTCACATCAACGAGCTCCATAGGACGTTTTCCTGCGATCCTAGCAAGAGCCAGAGGGAAGTCGATCCGGTGACCCTGTCATCAGGCATCACGACCACCTCGATAATCGCT
>JAKSHU010000034.1 GCA_024399175.1 archaeon | reverse complement strand
TTTATTCCGCATAGGTTGTTTTTAGGGTTGAGCCGCTATTTTTACACCTGATAAAAGGTTTGCGGGAAATTCACTGACCGGCCTTTCCGGCCTGCTCGTCCAGCCACTTGCGGATGTCCGCCTTCTTGGTGCTTCCGATGCCGAACTGCTCGGAGAACTTGGCAGTGGTCGTCAGCTCCTTGGAGTTGCCGGAAACCTTGGCGGAGACGAATCCCATGTCCACGAGGGTGTGGACGTCCTCGTATGCACGAGGTCCGCGGACGGCCACCAGCTTGGACTGGAGAACGGGCTGGTTGTAGGCGATCGTGCTGAGGGTACGCATCACGCCTGCGGGCATCTCGGGCCTGGCGAAGAGTCCGGTGAACCTGTTGCAGTCGGGACGGAGCATCATCCTGTACTCTCCGCCTGCCTCGGAGATCATGATGGCGGAGTCACGCATGTCGTACTCCATCTTCAGATCCTTGAGCGCGTATCTGACCGATGCCTCGTCCAGACCGGTGCGTTCGACGATGTCCTTGACCCTGAGGGAGTCGGTGGCCGCGAACAGTGCGGCCTCGACCATCGTCTTGTCCTCCACCTCAGCCCACCACCGCGGGAACCTCTAGGATCGCTACCTCGGGCTGCTTGATCTGGACCATGATCTCTCCATAGGGGAGAGTCTCCTGGGTCAGTTCGACCTTGCCGTCCCTCATGAGGTGGAGCATCGAGACGAAGACAGTGATGTTCTCCTCCTTGGATGCCGTGTAGAACTCGGTGATCGGGGTGGGGTCCATTCCTGCGAGGGTGAGGATCCTCTGATAGATCCTCTCGACGACTGCCTCGTCGTCCTCCTTGTGGGCCTTGTTGTCGAAACCGGGTTCGCGGGGCTTTGCGGCCCTGAGCTTCTCACGGTTCTCGTTCCTGATCCTGAGCATCTCCTCCTCCCTCTTGGCATCCTCGAACGCATCAAGGAGGTCCATCATGGTGACGGAGCGGAGGTCGGTGCGGATGATGGCCTTGTTGAGACTGACCTGGGGCACGTGGATGAGACCGGGATCCTCGTCGGGGAAGGTGAAGTCGTCATCGAAGTCGAAAGTCTCCTCGATGGGCTGGGTGTCGGCATTCCTGCGGGTCTCCTCGGACTGGAGCTTGAGGATCTTCCATGCCATCAGGAGGAGTCTTCCAGCGATGAGGACATCGAAGGTGTTGTTGCTGATCCTCTCCGAATACATCTTGGCGAACTCCTCGAGATTGATCTCCCAGGGGTCGATGCCCTTCTCGAGCACCAGGCTGAACATCGCCCTGATGGACTCGTCGAAACTGTCGGAGAACCTCTCTCCGGGCGTGTCGTCGTTGAGCATCGCGAGATACCCGTTCATCCTCTCCAGGGACTCCTCGTCCTCTGCCAGTGCCTTGTGGAACAGCAGGTGCTGCTCCATCGCTTCCATCTGTAGTTTTGCATCCATTTTCATCCCTCGTTTTCTGACTTGTCCCTCATCCTGAGAGCCTCCTCCTCGTACTTGGAGACCTCGTTGAGATCGGGCTGCATGATCACACGGCTGATTCCCGAAGGGGGCCTGGTGACACCGATCAGGTGGTCCGCCAGAGTGAGTGTTACCTTCCTCAGGGACACCTGAATGAACTGTGCCTTTACAGAGCTCTCCTTCACCCTCTTGGCGACCATCTCCGAGTTCACCGCATCAAGGAACATGTCGACCTCGTCCAGCACGTAGAACGGGGAGGGCTGGTATTCCTGGATGGCGAAGATGAACGACAGAGCGGTGAGCGACTTCTCTCCTCCGGAGAGTGCCTCGAGTCTCAGACGTTTTCCGTTCCTTGGCTTTGCATTGATCTCGAGACCGCCCTCGAAGGGTTCCTCGGGCTTCTCGAGCTCCATGAAGGCCTCTCCGCCGCCGGACAGCTGGGCGTAGATGGCCTTGAAGTTCTTGCTGACCTCCTCGTACGCCTCCATGAAGAGTCCGGTCTTCTTGGAGGTCAGGTCCTCGGTCAGCCTGTCGAGCTTGTTGATCTGGGAGTTGAGCACCTTGACCTGCTCGATCATCTCGTCGTACTCTGCCTTGCGGGCGTCGTAGTCCTCGATGGCACGGAGGTTGGGGGTTCCGAGACCGTCGATCTTGGCCTCGCATCCACGGATGGTGCGTTTGAGTGCCTCCTCCGAGGGGATGGGCGTGGGAACCTCGAACTTGATGTTCCTGACCTCCTCCTCCAGGGCCTCGATGTTCTGCCTGGTGGTAATCACAAGGGCGTTCTGCGAGGAGATGATTCCCTCCTTGGTCTCTATGTCACTCTGCGCCTTCTGGATCGCGCTGGCGAGCTCATAGCGCCTCTGGATGAGTGCGTCCTTGGCGTTCTTGAGCTCGGCCAGTCCGGACTCCATCTCGGCCTCGATGCTCCTCAGGGCGGACAGGGAGACAGTGATCTCCTGGTTCGTCTCGTTGTGCTCCGCCTTGGCCTGCTTCTGGCTTGAGATTCTCTTGACGATCTCGGCCACCTGGTTGTCGTAGGCCTCCTTCTGCTTGTCGAGTCCTGCGAGCTCCGCCTTGGTTCCGCCGATCTCGGTCTTGAGCTCGGCGACGGTTCCGCTGCAGTTGTAGACCTTGTCCCTGATGGCCTGAATGCGCTCCTGCAGTCCTGCGGGAGCGATGACCGCGATGCGCTCACGGGCGGTGGTCCTGTCGGCACGGAGCATCTCGAGGGTCTTGGAGGTCGCCTCCGCCAGTGCCTGCTTGGTGATGGCATCCTTCTCGGCGAGGTCGGCGTCCTTGATCTTCTTGGCGAGGTTCTCCTCCGCGGTCTTGAGAGACCTGCGGGCCTGGTCAAGGGCTGCCTGTGCGGCAGCCAGCTTTCCGCGGGCGTCGATGTCGTCTTTGGAAGCGGACCTCATCTCGTCATCGGTCTTGCGGATGGTCTCCCTGAGGTCCCTGAGCTTTCCGCGGATGCACTCCAGGGCCTCCGACGCGCTCCTGACGCCTTCGGCGGCCTCATCCAGAGCACCCTGGGATGCGGGACCGAACTTGGCCATCTTGGCCTTGTTGAGGGTTCCTCCGACCATGGCACCGGCGGCCTCGATGAGCTCTCCCTCGCGGGTGACGATCCTGATTCCGCCCATGATCTCGCGGGCCTGGTCGAGGGTCTTGGTGACGAGGGTATCCTGGAACACGTACCAGAACGCATTGGTGAACTCGGGGGAGTAGGTGAGGAAGTCCGTGGCATATCCCTCGGTCCTCTTGAGCACCATGATGGCCTTCGCGCGGGGCTTTCCGCTGACCATCTTGTTGAGAGGTACGAACGAGACCCTGCTGAGTCCGTTGCTCTTGAGATACTGGATGCACCTTGCCGCGGTCGCATCGGTGTCGACCACGATAGACTGCATCTTTCCTCCGGCGGCGACGCTGAGGGCGGTCTCGTACCCCGGCTCCACCTTGGCAAGCTCCGCGATGGTTCCGTAGATTCCGGGGATCTCCCCGGTGCTCCTCAGCTGGAGGATGCGGGTGACGGCCTCGCCGGCACCGTTGTACGCGTCGGACGCCCTCTTCTCCGCAGAGAGCTTGTTGAAGTCCGCGCTGCGCTTCTCGTAGACCCTTCTGAGCTGCTCCTCCTGGGATTCGAGGTTCGCCTCCTCCCTCTTGAGGTCCAGGATCTTCTTGGAAAGATCCTCGCTCTTGACGGGACCCAGGGTCTTCTGGAGCTCCTTGAGGTTCCAGTCGGCGTCCTTGACCTCGAACTGGGCGGAATTGACGGCCTCCTCGGCATCGGCGCGGGCGATCTGGGAGTGCTCCCTGACGACCTTCGCGGATGCGGATGCGGTCTTGGCATCCTGGTCCTTGGCGCTGGCCTCGTCAATCTGCTTTCCGAGGATCTCCAGCCTCTTCTGGAGCTCGGTGAGCTCTCCGCCGTGCTTGGAGGTCTCCTCGCTGATCCTGACCTCCTCGGCCTTTGCGGCCTCGTACTCGGCGTTCGCCGCCTGGAACCTGATCTCCAGGTCGTGAAGGCTCTCCGAGAGGGTGCGGTACTCGTTGCGGTTCTCCTCGATGCTCTCCAGATAACCTGCCTTGGACTCGGTCTGGTACCTGATGTCGGCCTCCGCGGTCTCCACCCTGTCCTTCTCGGTCGCGAGGCGGATCTTGGCCTGCTCGATGTCCGCCTTGATCTTGGAGTACTCGGGTCCGACACGTGCCTCGATCTCGGACTCCTTGTCCGCAATCGCCTGCTCGTTCTGGGCATGGTCGTTCTTGGCGGACTCCTTGACCTCCCTGAGCTGGGCGAGCTCCCCATTGAGGGTGTCGATGTATCCGCAGAGGTTCGAGAGGGTCGCGACCTCCCTGTCCCTCTGCCTGACCGTGAGCTGGGCCTTGGCGGTGTCGAGCTCCGACTTCGCCTGGAGGTATATCCTTGCCTGTTCGCGGTCCTTCTCGAGGTTCTTGAGCTGCTTCTCCTTGTCCTCACGGAGAAGCTCGATGATTCCCAGATTGTCCTCGGCCTCCTTCCTCTCGCCCTGCGCCTTGGCGATGTCGGCATCGAAGCTTGCGATGCCTGAGATGCCATCGAGGATGCGTCTGCGCTCGATGTTTCCCATCTGGACGATGCGGGTGACGTCTCCCTGCTGCACGATGTTGTATCCATCGGCACTGATCCTCGCCTTGGTGAGCAGGGAGTCGAACTCGCTCAGAGTGGACTTCTGGTCGTTGATATAGAAGTATGAAGTGTAATCCTGACCGTTGTCGGACAGTTTGACGAAACGGGTGAGACGGACAGTGTCATCGCCCCATGGCAGCATCCGGTCACTGTTGTCGAACACCAGTGAGACTGTCATGGACTTGGCCTTGGCCTTGCTTGCTCCCCCGCTGAATATGAGGTCGGTGATCCTTCCCGCTCTCACGGCCTTGGGACTCTTCGGCCCCAGGACGAACATGATGGCATCGCCTATGTTCGACTTGCCCGATCCGTTGGGCCCCGTAATCGCCATGTATCCCTCCATCAGAGGGACTGTCACCTTTCCACCAAATGATTTGAAATTCTCTAGCTCGATCTGTCTTAGATACATCCCGAATTCCCCTTTCGAGACAGATACGGGCATAACCCGCTGTGCATCCCATTACCCGACACCTGCTGGACAATCCCTGGGTTGGAGGGATGTGCATACGCACGCGTAAGGCGATTAACCGTATGCAAAAATACTATATAAAGTAGTTTAAAAAACCCCGATTTTCTCTCAAAAACCACTCACTGGAGCAGGTTTCCGCGAGACGCGAGGAAGTGAAACTCGAACCCGTTGAGCGAAATCGCGTCGGACTGGCCCACGTCTGTCGGTGTAGATCCGTTGTGGGACACGGACACATGGGGGTCCCCTCCGATGAATACGACTCCACTATAGTAGTGGGCGACGACCTTGGTGATCACGAGATCCGCGTTGAGCGTGTCGGTTCCGCTCAGAGTGACCGGCAGTGCAGCCTTGTACGCATCACGATAGATTGTGTAATAATGCTTACTACCGTTGCACTCCAGCTCAAGCTCCAAAGACTCCACGGTCACTCCCTTGTCTGTCGAAGCAGTGAAATAGCCCCAGAACTGGGCCTGATGGTCATCACCGAGTGCGTTGGCGCTGCTGGTGACACGGATCTTGCTGGGCGTGTCCAATCTGACCTCCACTCTATCGCTGAGCACACCAGCGGGAGAGACGGCACTATCAGGAACAGTGAAGGTAATCTCGGATCTTGCAGACTCCGGATTATTCATATCATACACGTTGATGGTCAGATACTCCGCGGAGATCGATCCAGACGTGGTCACGGTGCTGGAATAGGAGTAGGCAGCACTGACCGTGGTGGTCGCCAGCATTGCCACTAGGACTACCAGCAGAACAAGCTTGCCGTTGGCCAGGTTCTTCGTCTCCATACCACACCTTCATCGCACGACCTCATAATGAGTATGTGGAGCCGTACGGCACCCACCTTCGTGCAAAATGAATCTATCTCATTCTGACATATAAAACAAGTGTCGACAAAACCCATACAACACGGTTTTTATGGTTGAAACAGGTGGAACAGACCGTTCCTGCCAGAGTCCCATGAACGGTTGAAAAAGAAACGTGGGTGGGACCAAATCACAGAATAGCAAACGGTTTCGTGGGTCTCCCCGGGCAGGGCCTGGGGGGAGATCCACCTGATCAGGAACGGTCGTTGCGCCTCATGCGGAAGATGTCGCGGACAACGGACACGATCACGATCAGGATGACGATGATCATGATGAGCAGCACGGTGCTTCCCTGGGCGAAGTGCACAATCGCACCGAGCACCTGGGAATCTCCGACGACCACTCCCTGCACCTTGTCGATGTTCACGGGATAGGGGTCCTGGGTCGCATTGTCTCCCTTGGTCACGAAGGACACGGAGTTGCCCTCGGAATCGCAGTTGATCTTGACCACACGGTGCACGGTGAGAAGATTGGTGCTGGGATTCACGAAGGAGATGACGTCGCCCACGTGGATGGACTGTTTCTCCCCGTTGTTCATCTTGTGTATCATCACAAGATCGTTCACGGGTATCTTGTCGATGCTGACGTCGTGCCTGGTGACCGGACTGTGACAGATCTTGCATTCGGTGAGCGAGTCCTCGTTGGTGAACTGGTGGGTCTTGTCCGCATCGGGGTTCGTGCACTCGAACCAGTAGGCAGGATGCGTTGAACCATCCATGGAGTTGGTGACGATGATGCGTGTCTCACGGTCGGACAGGTCGAGCGACTTGCCATTCAGGTCATAGATCACGAACAGCGCCGCCGCGATTATCACTACTGCGGCAACGATGGTCACGATCCTGTTGCGGGTCATCTCAAAAGCCATGGGATTCCTCGCAGGTGAACCCGCCTCTGTTGATTTAAACCGTTCGATGTGCTCAACGCAGTTCGGACAGATCGATCTCCGCCACGGAACCCTTGACGTACGTCGGACGGATGTCGGAGGAATCCAGCAGGGCCCTGTCGGTCTCGCCGGAAAGGACGAGTATCGATCTAGTGCCCGCGTCCACGGCCATGCGCATGTCCGTGCTGAGCCTGTCGCCGACCATGATCACGTCGTCGGCAGGGACGCCCATCTCGAGGGCGGCCATGTCCAGCATCAATCTGTTGGGCTTGCCCACGACAGTGACGGGAACCTTGGTGAGTGATTCGAAGAGCCGTATGAACGGACCGATGTCCACGTCGTATCCGTACTCGGTGGGACAGACGTCATCGGGATGGGTGGCGATGAGCTCGGAACCTCCGATGACGCACTGGTACGCGTCGTTGATCTTGCGGTAGTCGATGGTGGTGTCGAATGCCAGCAGGACGATGTCCGGCTTCTCGTCGGGAGCCACCAACGTTATCCCGGACGACCTTATCTCCTCGCAGACATCGGGAGTCGCGAGGGCGAACACGGTCTTGCCGGGACGGTTGGTCTTTATGAAGCGTATGGTGGCGATGGTGGAAGTGAGGACGTCCTCGGAGGTCACGTTGAATCCCATGCGCTTGAGACGGTCCGCGTAAAAACCGCGCGTGTGGGAGGAGTTGTTGGTGACGAAGCGGAAGGGGACCTTCGCATCCACCAGTCTGTTTATGAATTCCCTGGCACCGGGTATGGGCCTCTCCCCATGATACACCGTGCCATCCATGTCCAATGCGAAACCGATCATAATCCGAATTCCTCCTTGATCATCCTCAACGTGTTGCGAAGTTCGGCCCTAGCGACCTTCTGATACACGCAGGCCATGGGGTGATACGTGGGTATGAACAGCACCCGGGTGCCCTGCACCTCGATGTACTGCCTCGTGTTGACCACCGGAGCCATCGGACCCGTGTATCCCAGAAGATCCTTGATCGCGGACTTGCCGAGCCCGACGACGACGCTGCGTCCGAGGAGCTCGCTCTCCAGGAACCTCCTGCAGGCATCCATCTCCTCCTTCTCGGGATCACGGTTGTCCGGAGGACGGCACTTGACGGTGTTGGTGATCATCACCTTGGAGCGATCGAGGCCCACGTCCTCCATCGCCTGGTTCAGGATCTTGCCGGCACGTCCCACGAAGGGCATGCCCTGCAGATCCTCGGTCTCCCCCGGTGCTTCGCCGACGAGCACGACGGGGGAGGAGAGATCCCCCGAGGGAAGGACCAGATTGGTGCGACCCTTGCACAACCCGCACAGGTTGCAGTCCCTCCCCGGTTGGATCATTGTTTTACATCCTTGAGAAGGTCGGATCCCTTGACGAGCGCGAAGAGCTCCACGCCGATCTCGGTGAGGTTCTCCCTTCCTCCGCCCTCACGGTCGATGACGGAGAAGATCTTGGTCACGTTAACACCCTCCTCGCGGAGCGCGGTGATGGCCTTGATGCAAGAGCCGGCGGTGGTGATGACATCCTCCACCATGAGGACGTCGTCTCCCTTCTCGAACTCTCCCTCGACGAGCTTTCCGGTTCCGTGGTCCTTCTTCTCCTTGCGGACCATGAGAAGGGGGATGCCGGTCTCGAGCGAGAGCGCGGTGGCGAGGGGGATTGCCCCGAGGACGACTCCTCCGACTCTCTGGGGCTTCAGTCCGAGCTCCTTCATCCTGGCCGCCATGGACTTGGCGATGAGGGAGAGGACCTCGGGCTTGGTGCTTGCCTTCTTGATGTCTATGTAGTAGCTGCTCTTTGCTCCGGAGGCCAGGGTGAATTCACCGAACTGGAGTGCTCCGCAGGTTTCCAATGCTTTCTTGAGATCGTTCATTGTAATCACCAGGGTTCTTTCTTGAGGCCTGCCCTGTATCCGATGATGTTCATCACACGGTGGATGAAGAACATCACCAGCAGCAGGAAGATCAGTGCGAAGATGTGTGCTCCCTCGATGTAGGTCGCATAGACCCATCCGGGGAAGAAGATGGAGGTCAGCACGAATGCTCCGATGACGAAGTCGTACTGGTCGAGGATCGGTGCCTTCGCACCCCTCTCCAGTCCGATCCTCCTCTTGATGAAGGCCGCCGTGAGATCTCCGAATATGGCCCCGAACGAGAGGCAGGCGAGGATTCCGACATTTCCCCAGAATCCTCCATAGCCCCAGTAGTCGGGCGAGCCAAACACCGCAGATATGCCGATAAGTATCAGTCCGAGGAGAATCCCGGAGAATCCTCCGCCGAAGAGTCCTGCCCAGGACTTTCCGTCCCCGAAGATCCTCTTGCCTCTCCAAGACCTTCCGAAATCGATCTTGGTCTTCCCCATCTTGCCGAACACGACCGCCGCGGAATTGGGCAGCATGGCCGGCAGGAAGAGCCAGAGACCGAGAACGATCGCGATTGCGACATCTGCTACATCCATGAGTCGTCATGCACGGGAGTCTTTTAATCCTAGCGCAGAACACCTTAAATCCCGAGGCGGGCATCCACGCATTATGCTTGTACTGGACAGTTCCGCATTATTCTCGATGGAGCAGCTTCCCGAGGAGGACTCCGTGTGTCCCCCGGGCGTCATAAAGGAACTCACGAAGTACAAGGACCACAGACTGGACCTCTGGGGAGACCTCCTGAAGGTGTCGGACTGCACGGAGGCGTCGGTGAAGAAGGTGGAGGAGTTTGCCCGCAGAAGCGGCGACCTCGGAAGGCTTTCACCCGTGGACATAACCGTGCTGGCCCTGGCGCTGGATGTGAACGGCACTGTCATGACCGATGACTACTCCATACAGAACACGGCACGCATAATGGGCATTCCCTACAAGGCCGTCGGTCAGGCGGGCATCAAGAAGGTAGAGAAATGGAACTACCAGTGCATAGGCTGTGGCAAGTGGTACAAGGAGAAGCAGAACGACTGCCCCATCTGCGGATCCGAGATGCGTGCGCACAGGAAGCGCTGAATCACGGGAACAGACGCTTGCACCGGATCAGCTTGCCCATACGCCTGGTTCCGAGGATCTTCATGCACATGGCGGTGCTGCTCTCGCTCCTGAAAGCGAACGTGTCGGCGAGCCTCTTGTTGCCTGCGGCAATCTTGAGGGGCTTGTAAAGGACGTTGCGCCAGGCGGCCTCGTACTCGGCGAGGGACATACCGTTGAGGATCTTCTCTGCGGCGACCTGACCTGCCATGCGACCGGTGATCATGGCCTGGGGGATTCCACCGCCGTTGACAGGCATGACGACACCCGCGGCATCTCCAACGATCATTCCGTTGTCAGTGAAGGTCTGTGAAACAGGACCCTCGCTGGGAACGAACTTTCCCTCGAGCTTGCTTATGACCTTGAGCTCATGCTCCGCTGAGAACTTGTTGAAATAGTCACTGAGTGTTCCGTTGGAGAACTTGGGGGAGAATCCGACACCGACATTGGCGTGACCCGCCTTGGGCATGATCCACCCGTATGCTCCGGGAGCGATGCCACCGAAGAACATCTGGACAACGGGATCGAAGTCGCCCTCAGCCTGAGCGGAGACCGCAGGATATGCGTTCTGATTGGAAGGTAGCCCGAGACTCTTGGCAACACGGGAACCGGGACCGTCCGCTCCGATGATGACCTTGAACTCGATCTCACCCTGGTTCGTGCGGGCGACACCATTGCTGAAGCCGATGAAACGACAGGACTTCACGAGATCCGCTCCGGCCTTGACCGCCTGTTCGGCGAGATACTGGGCGAAACGGTCACGATCAGTGGTGTATCCTGTGAACGGGAACTCCCACCTGCGCTGCTTGGGGTCGATGAGGCGGATGGCCTCGACATTCTGGATGTTGAGACTGGAGGGCAGATCGAAGAGTCCCTCGGCATCCTCGAGATTCGGGAACATGTCCACGATCTCCTCGATGGAGGGCATGAGCTCACCACAACGGACGGGGACACCGACCTCGGGACGAGCCTCGATCATGGTAACCTTGACACCTTTTTCAGCGGCACTGCGCGCAGCAAGACTGCCTGCGGGACCAGAACCGACAACGAGCACATCGGTCTTGAGTTTCTCGGTCATGAAAATCACCTGTCGCGGGAAACAATGAAGTTCGCGAAATCGATCATCGACTGCTTGTAGCTGGAATCCTTGAAGGACTCGAGATCCTTGAGTGCGAGATCGGCATAATGTTTGGCAAGTGCAAAACAACGGTCGATGGAGTCGGTCTTCTTGATGAGTTCGATCGCCTCGGCGGCATCGGAATAATCCGCGGAGGGGTTCTCGAAGATCTCACGGACACGAGCACCATAAGTGGGGTCCTGCATCGCATAGATTGTGGGGAGAGTGGGCTTACCCTCCACAAGGTCATTACCGACAAGTTTGCCGGTGTTTTTGGAATCACCGATGACATCCAGGAGGTCATCGATAATCTGGAATGAAAGTCCGATATTGTAGGCGAAGTTGCCTACCTTCTCGACACTCTCGAGATCGTCGGGGGCAGCCAGATAGGCACCGCACTTGGCGGCACACTCGAGAAGTCTGGCAGTCTTGCCGGTGATGATCTTGAGATACTGGGCCTCGTCAGCGGCGACATTGCGCTCGTACTTCTTCTGATCGAATTCTCCGGAACCCATCGCGGCTGCGGCGGAAATCACGAAGTGAACGACATCGTTAGAAGTGGTACCCATGAGCTGGAAACCGAGCGCGAACATGAAGTCGCCGGCAACAATGGAACGTCCGAGGGAGTACTCCTTGTAGAGTGCCTTGGCTCCACGGCGCATCTCACCCTCGTCGTTGATGTCATCGTGGACGAGAGTGGCATTGTGGATGAGTTCGATAGCGGAACCGACATCGATTGCACGTTTGGAATCCTCGCCTCCGAGAAGATGGAAAGCCAGCAGACACAGGGCGGGCCTGACCCTCTTTCCGTGGTTGGTCAGCACATAGTGACACATCTCCCTAAGAAGAGGATTCTCCGCGATGGAGATGACATCCTCCATGACGGTCTCGACTTTTTCGAGTTCCGTTGAAATGCAATCATACCACGTACTGGTCATTCTTTGAGGGATAGCCAGAGCCTATAAAAGAGTTGCTTGGGAGCATAGGTAAAATGTTGAAGGGGTTTGAGAAAGGGACAATTCAAGCGGGTTCCCACTTGCACCTAACAGGGGAGACAATCGCATTTTCGGCCTTGAGTTCCTTGAAAGCCTTGTCGATCTCCTTCCTGTCGATGCCAGTGATCTTCTCGACCTCTCCGGCAGAAAGGGGCTTTCCAGCTTCCTTCATGGCTTTGATAACTTCATCCTTGACGGCCATTGTATCAGAAGTGAAAATGGTGTCCAGGATAATAAAATTTCAGATGAACTCAGAATGAGCATAAACAATAAGAAATGTTAGGAAATGAATAAAAAAGAAGATGAGTTTTTTCATACGTAACCTGTTTGACTGCTAGACCACATCCAGCGGCAAAGATGTTAGTGAGCCAGGACTGAATACCTCGGCGAACCTCAGTACTTACATCCGGCTTCTATCAAACCCGTCATATACGGATATCTTATGATGTCTCTTTTTCAAGGTGGCTTCGAGCTTAGATGCTTTCAGCTCTTATCCACTGGTGCGTGGCTACTCTGCCTGCCCTGTCGGACAACAGATAAACTAGAGGCACCGAATCCCTGTTCCTCTCGTACTAAAGGATCC
>JAKSHU010000033.1 GCA_024399175.1 archaeon | reverse complement strand
CGTGGGTCATGAGTGCCCTGATGGATGCGACGATGACGACGCAGCTGGGCCTGATTCCGGACTTCCTGCAGACGATGTCCATGAACTTCTCTCCTCCGAGATCGGCGGCGAAACCTGCCTCGGTGACGGCGTAGTCTCCGAGCTTGATGGCCGCCTTGGTGGCGATGACGGAGTTGTTTCCGTGGGCGATGTTCGCGAAGGGGAATCCGTGGATGAAGACGGGCTGTCCCTCGATGGTCTGGACGAGGTTGGGCATGAGGGCCTCCCTGAGGATGACCATCATCGCTCCGACACAGCCGAGCTGTCCGGCGGTGACGGGCTTCTTGTCGTAGGTGTATGCGACGACGATGTTCTCGATCCTCCTCCTGAGGTCCGCGTAGTCGGTGGCGAGACAGAGGATGGCGGAGAGCTCGGAGGCGGAGGTGATGAGGTAACCGCTCTCGTGGGGGACACCGGCATTGAGCTTAGTGTCTCCGAGTCCGACGACGATGTGCCTGAGCTCACGGCAGTTCATGTCGATGGTCTTCTTCCAGACGATCCTGGAGGGATCGATGTTGAGGGGGTTGTCCCTGACGAGGTTGTTCTCGAGGACGGCGGACAGAAGGTTGTGTGCCGCGGCGACGGCGTGGATGTCCCCGGTGATCTCGAGGTCGATCTTCCACATGGGGTAGACCTGGACGTTTCCTCCTCCGGTCGCTCCTCCCTTCACACCGAAGGTGGGTCCCATGGAGGGCTCCCTGAGTGCTCCG
The DNA here is from genome assembly GCA_024399175.1 of archaeon. Lineage (GTDB taxonomy): Archaea > Thermoplasmatota > Thermoplasmata > Methanomassiliicoccales > Methanomethylophilaceae > Methanomethylophilus. The sequence goes on along the minus strand of JAKSHU010000033.1, from coordinate 11,833 downwards.
ACGACGTTCTTTCCGATGGCGGACAGACCCTGGATAAGACTGATGGTGGTGACGGTCTTTCCCTCGCCGGCGGGGGTGGGGGTGACGGCGGTGACGAGGACGAGCTTTGCGTCCTTCTTGTCTTTGCCGATGCGGTCCTGGATATAGATGGGGATCTTGGCAACGTACTTTGCGAAGGGCTCGTGGTCATCCTCGGTGAGCCCGATCTTGGCTGCGATCTCCTTGATGTTCTTCACTGGTGCGCTCTCGGCGATCTCGATGTCGCTTTTCATGAGTTAACGAATCGTGGGGACCAATATAATGTTGCGTGCAGGCACGCGAGATTAAGGCAATCCGAATGTCGGCATATCATGGCATCCGGGGCAAAATTCAAAAGAGACCGGCCCGATGGACCGACGATGTCCCGTGACTTCATCATACTGGATTTCGAGAGCATCGTGGCGGACCTGAGCGGATGCTACGCTGAGGCGTTCTCCACCGCGTTCAGGCAATTCGACATCCCCTATGACGGGTCGCTTCTGGAACATTACATATCCACGCCCCTCAACGTGCTCTTCGAGAAGTATTACAAGGGATGCACGTGCAAGTATAGGGACTTCGTCATCATGTTCATGGGCGCCTTCGACGCCTCGTTCAACCTCTCGAGACCCCGCCCCGGGATCGCGGACCGCGTCAGGAAGCTGAAGGCGGAAGGTGCCGTGCTCGGGATCATCTCCGAATGCTACGAGATGTACGCCCACATATTCCTCTCCGCGAACGGGATCGAGGAATGCTTCTCGTCGGTGGTCGGAATGGACCGCGCGGCGATCGCCAGACCCGACCCGTATGTTCTGAGGACCTGCATGGGGGAGATGGGCGCCGACCCCGGGAGCACTAGGATGGTCTCCGGATCCGCACGCGACAGGGAGATGTGCGGGAAGGCGGGAGTTCCAGTCTCGGACTCGCTCTGACCTCAGAACAGAGAGAACAGCAGATGGGTCAGGGTTCCGAGCATGAGGGCCATCACGCACGATGTCCCCAGGATGAGGGCCGTGTCCCTGGCACCCATCTCCCTCCACAGGACCGTCATCGATGCGAGACAGGGGACGTAGGTCGCCATCACGACACCGAAGACCACGAACTGGGCGGGAGTCATCAGCTCGAAGAAGTTCTCCCCGAGGAGGATGACCAGCATTCCGACGGCCATCTCCTTCCTCAGGATTCCAACGATGAAGCACACGATGCACACGGCGGGAAGACCCAGCATCGTCACTGTGATGAACGAGAACGGTTCGACCACGTAGTTGAGGATGTCATAGGTCAGGAGGAGCTCGATGACTATGCTTCCGATGACCAGCAGGGGAAACGCGATCAGGAAGAAGTCCTTGATCCTCTCCCAGGTCTTGAACAGGATGTTCCTCACATGGGGGACGGTCATCTCGGGCAGCTCCATCGCGAGGTTGCTGGGGGACTTCGTCAGATACTTGTTGAGCAGGACCCCGATGATGCATCCGAGGGCCACGAGCATCACGAAGATGCCCAGGGCGTAGGGGATTCCCGCGTACTTTCCGGTGATTCCCATGATGATGGAGATCTGGGCCGAGCAGGGCACGACCATTATGATCAGCGAGGACACGATGAGCCTCTCGCGACGGGTGCGGATGGTGCGTGTGGCCATGATGGCAGGGACGTTGCATCCGATTCCGACGAGGATGGGGATCGCCGCACCTCCGTGGAGTCCGAACCTGTGCATCACGCTGTCCAGGAGCACCACGATGCGAGGGATGTACCCGGAATCCTCGAGCAGGCTCAGCATCAGGTAGAACACCATGATGTAGGGGATGACGAGGCACAGGATCGCACTGATGCTTCCGTTGATTCCGTTTATTATGGAGGCCACGAACGGGTCGGAACCCTCGGCGAGGGACGACAGGAAGTCGCCCAGGACGTAATCGTACACGGTGGAGACCACCTCGTCGAGAAAAGCCCCGACGTAGATGATGACCAGGAACATCGTGGCGAACACCAGCGCGAGGATGGGTATGCCGGTCAGAGGCTCGATGGTCATCTCGGAGAACCTCTCCTTCCGGGTCATGGGCCTCTGGGTCTTGGCGAGCACCTGTCTGGAGATGGAGTCGGAGAGGGCGAACCTCTCGCGTCCGATCGTTATCTCCGGAGGCTCGTTGCCCATCTGGGTCAGCATCGAGCGGATGCCTGACACGGCCTCGGCCAGGTCCTGAGTGGGCAGGAAGTCGTTGTTCCCCTCGAGCGCCTTGACAGCCGACCCGTATCCGGAGAAACGGTCGGAGACGAACGCATCCGAGAGGGTCGAGATCGACTTCTCGATGACCTCGGAGTAGTTGACCCTGAACCCGGAGACGCGCGCCCTGCCCTCGCAGAGGGTGTCGAGAAGCTCGTCGACACCGTTCGAGGTCTTGGCGGAGACCGGGATCACGGGGATGTCAAGAAGTTCGGACAGACGGTCGATGTCGAAGTCGAACTTCTTGCAGCCGGCATCGTACTTGTTGAGTGCCAGCACGGTGGGCAGACCCAGTTCCAGAACCTCGAAGCACAGCACCAGGCTCCCCGACAGGTTGGTGGAGTCGGCGACCACCACGACGGAGTCGTAGTCGGATTCGCGGAGCATCTGGATGACGACGTCCTCGTCGGGGGAGTTCTTGGAGAGACTGTATGTTCCCGGAAGGTCCCTGACCTCGATGAGACATCCGTTGTGGGTGACGACAGACTCCTCGAACTCGACGGTGGTACCGGCATAGTTCGAGGATATGACTCCGACGCCGGTCATCCTTGAGAAAAGTGCGGACTTTCCGACGTTGGGCTGGCCCAGCAGCACGACACGGGTCGCGGACTGCATCAGGCTCCCACGTTGACGAGGATTGCTTTCGAGAGCTCGGCATCCACCGCCACGGTGGACTCGCCGAGATTGACGACACGGGGACCGTTCGAGGAGATCCTGCTCTCGATCTCGATGTCCCTGCCGGGAACGAAGCCCATGGAGATCAGCTTCTTTACATCGGAGGGATCCTTTCCCCTGAGGAAGGCGATCCTTCCCTTGAGGTGCACGGCCATCTCGTACAGGGTCTGCAGGGTGCCGACGGTGACCATGTTCTCGCAGGGGTTGGTGCAGGCGCTGCAGTCCTTATCATGGTGGTTGCCGGTGACATGGCAGAGCTTCTGCATGGATTCCTGGGACATCTTGTGCTCCATCTGGTGGGCCTCGAGATGCGCGGTGAGATGGTCCATTCCGAGGACGTTGACGAGGAAGCTCTCCATCACGTGGTGCTTCTTCCTTATCTCCCTGGCGGAGAGAAGTCCGCTGTCCGTGAACGATGCGTCGTGCCCGTCTAGTGCGACGAGTCCATCGACGGCAAGTTCCCTGACGGCGCCTGCGATCTCATCGGACGACCTCTCCATGTAGGTGGCCAGCTCGAGAATGTTGACAGGATGTTCGCCTTCGCTCATGCGAAGCATGTTGATGAGACAATCCTCCTTCAGTTCCGAGCCCATTGTGCTTGTATCCCCAGACATAGTATATGAATAGTTGTACTAGATTGCTGTCGATTGTAGGCATGCCTACAAATCATCTGGCCAGCATGCCGAAATGACCTCGGCTCAGAGCTCCCTGTCCTTGCGGATCGAGCAGTGGGCGGTCTCGCAGCAGGTGCAGTTGCGGTCATCATCACAACAACTTTCGCTGTGCATAGTCTTGTAGCTGCCATATGTCGCGAGAACAATGACAAGAATCAGGATCATCGCTACCACGAGGGTCGTTACATTCATCGAAAGTTAGGGAATCCTAATAAATATTTAAAGACTCCTAAATTTTTCTTCGAGGATTCTGGAGGAATATATGAAAGAGGGGATTTGGACTCCCCTCTAAATGGTTTCAATCTTCCTTGCGGAAGGTGCAGTTTATCGGTGAGTGACCGTGGCAGGTGCCCTGCCTGGGACACGCATAGCAGAGGTCGTTGTCACGCACCATCCGACACGTGCGGAACGCCGCCCACAGGACCAGGGCCAGAACCGGCACGAGCACGGCCACTGTTATCGCGTTCACTCACTGCACCGACCTGGAGAGTCTGTCCCGTATGAAGCCGAAGGGCCTCCTTGAGACGATCACATACACCGGGATCGCGACGAACACCGCCACCAGGACTATTCCGAGACCGGGCTGTCCGTTCCAAACCAGCCAGAGCTGGTAGTAGATCGTGGACACGGCATATGCGGTGCAGCACTGGTAGAGCACGGCAACCAGGGTCCTCCTCCAGGTCCTCAGCTCCCTGTGCATCGCACCAATCGCGGCGAAGCAGGGGGCACACAGGAGGTTGAAGATCAGGAAGGACATCGCCACACCGCTGGTGCAGAACTTCGCGAGGGCCGCGGAGGTTATGATGTCATCCGCGTCGACGGCGGCCTCGAGCAGCACTGCCACGGTGGACAGGAGGTTCTCCTTGGCCATCAGACCGGTGATGGAGGCGACCGACATCTGCCAGTGCTCACCGAATCCGTTGGGCAGGAACATCCAGGTGATGGCATTACCCAGGTCGGCCAGCATGGACCCGGATGTCGCGGTGTCGCCGAGATACTCGAGGGCCCAGTTATAGGAGCTGAGCACCCAGATTATGACGGCGGACAGGAGGATCAGGGTCCCCGCCTTCCTCACGAAGGCCCAGGACTTCTCTGTGACGCTGGTGACCACGTTGGTCACCGTGGGCAGATGGTACACGGGGAGCTCCATCACGAACGGGGAGGGCTTTCCCATGAATCCCGTGAACTTCTTGAGGAACAGTCCGGACACAAGGATCATCACGATTCCGAGAAGGTACAGCCCCAGGGTCACGGCGGCGGACGAGTGGAAGAACGCCGCCACGATCACGGTCAGGATGGGAAGCTTCGCGCTGCAGGGCATGAATGTGGTGGCCATCACGCTGACGTTCCTGCTGGACTCGTCCTCGATCGTCCTGGTTCCCATGATGGCGGGAACACCGCATCCGACACCGATCACCGCGGGGATGACCGCCTTTCCGGACAGTCCGAAACGGGTGAATATGCGGTCAAGCACATACGCGACACGTGCCATATATCCGATCTCCTCCAGTATGGCGAGGAGAAGGAACAGCACGATGATCAGCGGAAGGAATCCAAGAACCGCTCCCACGCCTCCGATGATTCCAGTGGTGATCAGGTCGTTCAGCCAGGTCTCGACACCCGCGTTGAGCAATGCCACCCCCACGTTGTGCTTGACCCATTCGACGAAACCGTCGTTGATGAAATCGGATCCCATCGTTCCGACGGTCTGTATACAGATGTAGTAGACCAGATACATCACCGCCACGAAGATGGGTATCGCTAGCACCCTGTTGAGCAGGATGCGGTCCACCCGGTCGGACAGCGCGGTCCTCGACTGGTCCTCGGCCTTGGTCAAGCAGCTTCCGCGGATGACGTCTCCCGCAGCATATCTTGCGGACGCCACCAGCTGGACCCCGTCGTCCCTCTGCGCGGACTCGAACTCCGTCACGACGGACAGGGCCCCGTCCACGACATCGCGGTCGAGGTCGCGCAGGACCATCTCATCACGCTCGATCAACTTGATCGCGACCCACCTGGAGAGTCCATCACGGACACCGTCGGAGATGATCACCTCGACCTTCTCCACGCATGACTCCTGATCCGCACCGTACCTGATCCTTCAGGAACCCTTACCCAGCCTGTGGGCGCGGGTGATAACATCGGAGACCGCCCTGGTCCCGATGCCCTTGGTTCCGACGGTTTCGACGACCTCGCAGCCGAGTGCCTCCGAGAGCGCCCCGGCATCCACGGCCATTCCGCTCTTTTCGGCGACGTCCACCATGTTCAGGACCACGACCACGGGGATTCCCAGATCCGCGATCTGGGTGTAGAGGTACAGTCCCCTCTCCAGATTCGATGCGTCGATGAGGTTGACTGCCACGTCCGGCCTCTCCTTTCCGTTTCCGATGAGATAGTCGCGCGAGACGACCTCCTCGGGGGAGTAGGGAGACAGAGAGTAGATTCCGGGAAGATCCACGACGAGGATCCTCTCATCCGCCGTTCCACGGATGAATCCCTGTTTCCTCTCGACCGTCACACCGGGCCAGTTGCCCACGTGCTGTATGCTTCCGGTCAGCCTGTTGAAGACCGTTGTCTTTCCGCTGTTCGGATTTCCTACCAATGCCGCGGTTATCATTCCCTCACCTCGCATCTCTCCAGTTCCACTATGTCCGTCTCGTCCTTCCTGACCGTGAGTCTGAATCCCCTGAGCTCGATCTCGATCGGATCCCCGAGGGGGGCCACCCTCACGAGGACGATCTCCACGCCTCTGGTCAGTCCGAGGTCGAGAAGCCTCTTCCTCACGGGCCCGTCTCCGGTGACACCGACCACGACGGCCCTCTCTCCTGCCTTCAGATCCTTGAACTTCATCATGTCACCTCAGGCCTTCCTCCGCATCATGAAGCGGTATCCCATCATTGCGAATCCGATGACGGCCAGCAACACGATGATGCCCACCGTGGCCCACATGCACCACTCCGCATAGTCCTCGTACATGTTGTCCTCCTCCCACTGGGCGATGAGGGTCATGTCCGCGGGAGCCGCCGAGGAGGCGATGCCGTTGACATACAGTTCTCCACCGACCCAGGTGAGGCTGTCCGCATCGGAGAACGACAGATCGTGCCCCTCGACAGTCCACTCTGTGAATCCGAAGTAGGGATACTCGAACATGTCCTCGCAGGGCACGAGTGCCTGGGTGATCCCCTGGACGATAGTCTGTTCCCCGTCCCCCTGGTCCCTGTAACCGGGATAGCTGATGTCACCCTCGCGGAAGGTGACGTTGAAGGTCGAGGACACGTCCTCCGATCTTGCGAAGTCCCCTCCGTAACCGGTCTGGGTCTTCAGCTGCGACAGGTCCTCTACCTCATCTGACACGATGATCGTGCCGAAGTCCCTCCCGTCGAGACAACCGTCTTCGAGGTGGACGACGGTGTCCGCCAGGCACAGGGCGACCAATCCATCACAGTTGCCCGCGAAGGTGGAAAGCAGACTCGTCACAGGACAGGTCCTCCCCTCGTCGATCGCGACATTGCACAGCACCATCGCGACACCGGGCAGCGGCAGTTCCCCACTCACGATGCCATAGACACCGAGCTCCTCTTCCGATTCGGTTTCGACGGTGAGCGCGTAGATAATGCCGTTCTGCTTGAACGCGTCCACCTCTTTCCTTTCTCCATCCACAAGGATCTCGACAGGGTCGAGAGCCTCCACGACGGACTCTTCCTCCGCCGAGGAGGTGTCGGGACACATGATCATCCCGAGACTCAGCAGGAGCAGAGAGACCACGGCCATGGCCGCGATCGTTCCAGATTTCTCTTCATTTATCAACATTCAATTTCATCCTTGAAAGGGGTAAAATCTTCGATTACCTCTGCAAAAGTCAAAGTTTAGGCATTATTAAATTTCTTCGGAAAAATTTAGGAATGTCTAAACCTAAGAAAATTCCGATTTCGATGGATGTAACTGACACGAACAATCCGAGATATCTGGCACTTCAAAAATGGTCGCTGATGGATGTGTACAAGCGAGAAAACAATTAAATTTAGGAATACTTAAAAAATTTAGAGAAAGTGGTTTTGGTCAACGACCACGATCATTCGGTGCCGTCGATCTTGATGAGCTGCGTGTTCTGCCGCCTGCGGAGGTTCTCCACGAGCATCATCGCCTCCTGATGACCGGCCTTCGCGGCCATCGCGATGTGCCTGAATCCGTCCTCGGGATTCTGCTCCACACCCTCTCCGGTGAGGAGCATCTTTCCGACCTGATACATCGCATCGGCATCTCCCTGGTGGGCAAGCGCGTGATAGAGTCCGAACGCCTTGACGAGGTCCTTCTCGACTCCGTCACCGGAGTAGTACATAGTGGCCAGATTGAACTTGGCGATTGGTATCGCCTCGGCACAGCACTCGTACCATCTGGCCGCACCCGCCTTTCCGCCCTCGACCTTTCCGTCATATACGAGTGATGCGAGACGGAACTGCGCCTCGGGGACACCTGCCATCGCGGCCTGCGTGAACATGCGGATGGACAATGCCTCGTCCTTCTCCACACCCATGTCCCCCTCGTAGAGACATCCGAGCTTGAAGGATGCCGAGGGATCGCCCATCTCCGCGGCCTTGGTGAACCACTCGATGGCCTTGGACAGGTCCTGCGGGGTCCCCAGACCGTAGTAGTGCATGTCTCCGAGGTAGTTGTACGCGGGAGGGAATCCCAGCTCGCAGCACCTAGAGAAGCAGACGAACGCACGGTCGGGGAGGAAGTGTCCCCCGTCCTCCGTCGAGTAAATGTTCCCCAGTCTGAACAGGGCGGGGACGTTACCCATCTCGCCGGATTTCTCGTAGAGCTCCAGTGCGCCGGGCACATCCTCGGGGGTGCCCTTCCCCGCCATCTTCATCTCGGCGAGTCCGAACATGCCCTGGGAGAATCCCGCGTCGGCGACCTGTCTGAAGAGGTCCACCGCGTGACGGTTCTCCTCGTCTGTGCTTTCCCTGGTGATGATCGCCACCGCGTCGGCGCACATCTTCTCGGCCTGTTCTGAATCCATACCACGTCGATGGTGGTAGGAGTATATGCCGATGCCTACGCTATCATTATATAGCAACACGGTTGATTACTTGAACAATTGAACAACTATTCAAATGAGGAATAGAGATGACAGAACAATGCAATTGTATCAAGGAGGAGACGCAGGCCCGTGTCCGCGAGGGCATGCTCGATGACGACACCGTCATGGAGCTGGCCGACCTCTTCAAGATCTTCGGGGACAGCACCCGCATACGCATCCTGTGGGTCCTCCACGAGTGCGAGATGTGCGTGCAGGGAATCAGCCAGGCGGTGGGAATGTCCGTATCGGCGGTCTCCCACCAGCTGAAATCCCTCAAGGACGCGGACCTGGTCCGCACGAGACGCGACGGGAAGCAGGTGTACTACTCCCTGTGCGACGAGCACATAGAGATGCTGCTGAACATCGCGCTAGAGCACATCCGCGAGGCGAAGTGATGAGGCACACGTACAGCGTCGAGGTCGACTGTGCCAACTGTGCCAGGAAGATCGAGGAGTCCCTCGGCTCGATGGAGGGTGTGGCGAAGGCCGTCCTCGTGTACGTCGACAAGCGCCTGATAGTCGAGACCACCCCGGAGGGGGAGGAGAGGTTCCAGGACCTCGAGGCGGAGATGGTGGAGAGAGGGAGGGCGATCGAGAGGGGCTTCGCGATGTGGCCCCAGGAGGACGTCGTCGAGGAGGAACCCGACGACGGGAGGAATCTGCTCGCACGCATCGCCGTCTCCGCGATCTTCGTCGTTTTCGGACTCGTGATGGAACTCCTGATGGACTGGGAGGTGTACGGATGGGACGCGGAGGGCGTCGCGATGCGTCTCGTCTTCCTCGTCGGCTTGCTCGTGGCCGGACACGAGGTCGTCACCACCGCCTTCAGGAACATCGCCCACGCCAGGTTCCTGGACGAGAACTTCCTGATGACGGTGGCGACCGTGGGCGCGCTGGTGATCGGCGAATATCCCGAGTCGGTCGCGGTCATGATGTTCTACCAAATCGGGGAGTACTTCGAGGGCAGGGCGGTCCGCAGGACGAGGAACTCGGTCAAGGCGCTGGTGGGCCTCAAGGCCCCCTATGCCACTGTCGTGCGCGACAGCGGAATCTTCAAGGTGAGGACGGACAGCGTGCAGGTCGGGGAGACGGTCATCGTCAGGGCCGGCGAGATGGTCCCCATAGACGGGATCGTCCTCAGCGGAAGCAGCTTCGTCGACACCAAGGCCATGACGGGGGAACCGGTTCCCAGACACGTGACGGCGGGGGACGAGGTCCTCAGCGGATACATCAACACGGAGGCAGCATTCAAGATGCGCACGGTCCGTCCGTTCAAGGACTCCGCGGCATCAAGGATCCTCGAGCTCATAGAGGAATCCGGCACCAGGAAATCCTCCTCCGAGAGGTTCATCACCAGATTCGCGAGATACTACACCCCGGTGGTCGTGATCGGTGCGCTGGCACTTGCCGTCGTGCCCTCGCTGCTCTGGGGCGACTGGCCCTACTGGGTCGAGAAGGGCCTGATCTTCCTCGTGGTGTCCTGTCCCTGCGCCCTGGTCGTCTCCGTCCCGCTGTCCTACTTCTGCGGAATCGGACGCGCCTCCAGGAGAGGCATCCTGATCAAGGGGAGCAACTACATCGAGGCGGCCTCCAGGATCAGGACCGCGGTGTTCGACAAGACCGGCACCCTGACGAAAGGAGAGTTCACGGTCAACAGGATCGACCCCGTCGGCATCACCGGGGAGGAGCTGGTCGCGTTCGCGGCATCCGCGGAGGTCCTCTCCACCCACCCCATCGCCAGGTCGATATGCGCATATGCCGGGATCAAGACGGCTGACGAGGGGGCAGAGTGCCTGTCCGTCTCGGGCAAGGGAGTCAGTGCCAGGGTGGACGGGAGGGTCATCACGGTGGGCAATTCGTCCCTGATGGAGGACATCGGTGTCACCGGGATCATCCAGGAGCCGGAGGTCGGGACCCACGTGCACGTGGCCGTTGACGGCACGTATGTCGGACACCTGCTGATATCGGACAACCTCAAGGAAGACTCCGGCAGGGCCGTGGAGGTACTGAGGGAACTGGGTGTCAGGACCCACATGCTGACCGGTGACAACCACGATGCCGCCAAGGCCATCTCCGGACGTCTGGGTCTTGACGGATTCGAGTCCGGGCTGCTTCCCGCGGACAAGACCGCCTCCCTCGAGAGGATCATCTCGGAGACCGACGGATGCACTGTGTTCGTCGGGGACGGCATAAACGACGCGCCCACCCTTGTGAGGGCTGACGTGGGGATCGCCATGGGAGCGCTCGGCTCCGACGCGGCGGTCGAGGCCGCGGACATCGTGATCGTCGACGACCGTCCCTCCAAGGTCGCGGAGTCCGTCAGGATCTCCCGGAGGACGCAGGGTATCGTGATGTAGAACATCGTCTTCGCCCTGGCGATCAAGTTCGCCATCCTGGGTCTGACCACCTTCACCGACCTGGTGAACATGTGGGTCGCGGTCTTCGGAGACGTCGGCGTGCTCGTGCTCGCCATCGCCAACGCCACCCGTGCGCTGGGAGGCGGTCGCGACAGGAACGGTCACTGACCGGTCCCCGGGGCCGGACGCACTCCGGTCCCGTTTTCCCGTTCTTTATAGTATTATATACGCGCGCGTGGATACCCCCTCGGGATGCACAATGAGGGTCGGTATTGACCTGGGTACGACATATTCAGTCGTAGCAAGATACAACGGCAGTAATGCAAGGACGGATGTAATCCGCAACAAGTTCGGAAAGGACCTCACCCCGTCGGTCATATGCTTCTTGGAAGACGGAGGCATCGTCATCGGCGAGGAGGCGAAGGAACTCCAGAAGGGCGGAATGGGCACCATAGCCTCCGTGTTCAAGGTCAGCATGGGCTCCAACACGGTGTGCGCGGAGGTGAACGGCAAGAGATACACGGCCGAGGACCTCTCGAGGATGATGGTCACCGAGCTCATAAAACAGGCCGAGGAGAGTACGGGCGAGAAGATCGAATCCGCCGTCATCACGGTCCCCGCCTACTTCGACGACCTCCAGAGGTCCGCCACCAGGGCCGCGGCGGAATCCGCGGGCGTGAAGGTCTCCAAGATCATGAACGAGCCCACCGCGGCGGCGATCTACTATGGATACAAGCACTCGGACGGGAAGAACATCCTCGTCTACGACCTCGAGGCGTACTTTGCCTCGAACGGCAAGGAGAGCG
>JAKSHU010000032.1 GCA_024399175.1 archaeon | reverse complement strand
CGATGCAGCAACACTTCCCCGATTACGTTTCTACCTTAATCCGTGAAGAACCAAAAAAATGGTAACCGGCCCGAGGGCCGGAAATGATTTGAATCACTCTTTTGCGATGTTCGTCTTGATGCCGGGAAGGCAGCTGAAGACGATGACGACGATGACCACAACGAGCTCGATTGCTCCGAAGATGGGATCGATGGTCTTGATGAAGGTTGCTGCAAAGATGACTGCTGCGGTGAGGAATGCGAAGAAGGTGACTCCTTTCGCGGTCCACTGTCCGGTCTTGCTGAATGCTCCGCAGAGTGCGAAGAACATTGCTGCAAGGAGAAGGATGATTCCGAGGGTTGCAATGGTCGCGCCGGAGTTGGCGTGGCTGTCAAAGAAGACTGCGAGTCCGATCATTGCGATGATTCCTCCGATTCCGGAGACGATCATTCCTGCCTTGCTTCCGTTTTTCATGCTCATTTACTGTTTTCCCCCTTTGATTCCAGTTGCGATGAGGAGTCCTGCATCGATGATTCCCCAGATGAGGAACGCGACTGCTGCCCAGACCTCAGCCTCGGCAAAAGTGAAGGTCATTCCCATGAGGATGACGGTGAGAAGGATGATGATTGCTGCTCCGACGGGGAGGACCATTCCATCATAGTACTGCTGGATCGCGCCTGCGAGAAGTGCTGCAGTGAAGAAGATGAAGCTGAGTACTGCGAAGAAGTAGTGGTAGTCTCCGTGGTGGAAGTCCTTGGTGAAGATTCCGACCATGACGAAGCAGATTCCTGCGAGAACGAACATGATTCCGCTGACCTGGTATCCAGTTGCACGTGCGTAGTGGATCTTTCCGACACCGTAGATGGCGAAGAGGACACCGCAGACGATGCATCCGTAGTTGAAGTAGTCTGCAGCTGCGGTTGCGGAGACTCCGAAATCGCTGAGGCTGTTGACTCCCCAAGTCCAGAAACCGTCTGCCTGGAAGCACGCGAGCCACATAATACAGAATGCGGCGATTGCTGCTATACCGACCCAGCCGAAAGCGACAGAGTGGTTTTTAACATCCGTGTTCATGGCTTAGCGTAACGTTTTCCTATTTATTATTTTATGGTTCGAGGTACTATGGGGACGCTGGCCAGAAACCCAGTTTTATATGCTTGTCCACGGATATGAGGGCGATTTCATGAACAACATCTTCTTCGTTGGAACCGCCGGAAGCGGAAAGAGCACGATGGTCGGGGCATTCAAGAAATGGCTTGACGACAATGAGATTGACTCCGTGATCGTCAACCTGGATCCCGGTGCAGAAAAGCTTCCCTATGTTCCAGACATCGACATACGCGAGTGGATCAACCTTGATGATGTCATGTCCCAGTGCGGTCTCGGCCCGAACGGTGCGCAGATCGCCGCGGCCGATCTGATGGCGGTCAACATGAACCGCATCACCGAGGTTCTCGACGGTTACAACGTGGACTATGTCCTGGTGGACACCCCCGGACAGCTCGAGCTCTTCGCGTTCAGGGAGTCCTCTCAGGTTGTCGTCAACGCGATGGGCAGGGAGAACTCCATGATGGTGTATCTCTCCGACCCCACGCTCTACCGTTCCGCCAACGGTTTCGTCTCGACGCTGACCTTGGCCTCGCTCGTGCAGTTCAGGATGAACATGCCCATCATCAACATCCTGTCCAAGTCGGATGTCCTGAAGGAGTCCGAGATCGACAGGATCCTTGACTGGTACAACAACAGCGACTCTCTCTACGGATGCCTTCTCGATGAGGACTCCAATCCCGAGTCCATCATCGGAATGGAACTGTTCAGGGCCCTCGAGGACGGCGGGATTTTCGGAGAGATGCGTTCCGTCTCCTCGGAGACCGGTGTCGGTCTTCCTGAGATCTATGCCGCGGTTCAGCTGCAGTTCCGTGGCGGAGAGGATGCCGAAAGGGACAACTGATTGGGAGAAATCCCCGTCGATCAGACAGACCCAGACTGTCTGAGATACATCAGATTCAGTTCAACGGTGGAATCGTCCGTCTTGAGAAGACGTTCGAATCCACTGTTGAACAGCTTGCGTCTTGCAGCCTCTATCTGGGACATCACATTTTCAGCTGTCACCTTGGTGACCACGGAATTTGCACCAGACAGGTAGGTTCCTCCATATGTGGATTTCACGGGGGAGTCATACCATGACGATGCAAGGGTCAGGACCGCCCTGAGCTGGCTGACCCTGGAGGGATTCATCTTCCCGTACTGGTAGAGGGGAGTCCCCACCACAGGTTCACGGATCTCCAGTTCCAGGTTGTTGGCCTTCAGGTCCAGGATCTCATAGAATGATCCGATGATCTCTTTCATGTCGTGTTCTGGGCCGATCGGACCGAGTCCGGTTATGACTGCCAGACCGGACTCCGCAAGGTTCGAGATGGTCTTCATGCGGGCCTCCTTCTTGATCTGCGTGTCAGTTCCCTCCCTGAGCCTGCATGCGTGGTATGCCCCGTATGCTCCAGCTTTCCTGATGCGTCTGCAGTCCTCGACATCCATGTCACAGGTGTTGACGAAGATTCTGGTTCCCTTGCGGGCATTATCCTTCACTATGCCCACGCGTCTGCACAGGTCATCAAGGTCTGTGTCCGCACAGGTCGTGAGCCGTATGTTCTTCACATCGGAGAATCCGCCGATCTTCTCGACGCAACGAGCGAGCACGGAGTCCTCCATCTCATTGAAACCGAGTGAGGTCGTGCCCTCGGAGTATCTGCAGAATTTGCAGTTTCCCGAACACGGTCCGGTTGAGACCTCGATCTCTGCGGTGATCTGTCCGACCTCCGAGCAGGTCCTGTGCACAAGCCTGTTCGCGAGGGAGGTGGCCAGATTGGCCTCCGAGGACTTGTCGCGGAAGGTCATGAGATATTCGCAGTCGTTGGCTTCGAGAGGTTCCTTGTACCAGCCGCGGGAGAGTATCTCGGCGGCCTTAGCATCAATCGGCATAGGCATTACCCAGTGTGTGAAAAATGAACCGGAGGTTGCCCTCCGGATTGGTTGTTTAACCGTAGAGGTAGGCAGGTATGTTCTTGCTGCCCTTGTTCTTGTTCTTCTCGAGGACCTTGATCCTGGCCTCTTCGAAGTCCTCGGGGGAGATGGTGTCGCGTCCTGCACGGATGCAGAGCATTCCAGCCTCGGTGCAGATGTTCTTGATCTCTGCTCCGGATGCGCCATCCGCCTTCTCCGCGAGATCCTTGGCCTTGACCTTCTTGGAGACGCTCATGCGGGCGAGATGGATCTTGAAGATCTGCTCGCGTCCTGCGACATCGGGGAGACCGACCTCGATGATCCTGTCGAACCTTCCGGGCCTGAGGAGAGCATCATCAAGGATGTCGGGCCTGTTGGTGGCTCCGATGATCTTGACATCTCCGCTGGGAGTGAATCCGTCGAGTTCCGAGAGAAGCTGCATGAGGGTCCTCTGGACCTCCCTGTCTCCAGAGGTCGCGACATCGGCCCTCTTCGCTCCGACGGAGTCGATCTCGTCGATGAAGACGATGCTGGGGGCCTTCTGCTTGGCGAGCTCGAACAGTTCGCGGACGAGCCTGGCACCCTCTCCGATGTACTTCTGCACGAGTTCGGATCCGACAAGCCTGATGAAGGTCGCGTTGGTAGCGTTGGCGACAGCCTTGGCCATGAGAGTCTTTCCAGTTCCAGGGGGTCCGACGAGAAGGACTCCCTTCGGGGGCTGGATTCCGACCTTCTGGTACAGTTCGGGTCTCAGGAGGGGGTCCTCGACGGCCTCCCTGAGCTCGACCATCTGGTCCTTCAGTCCACCGATATCATCGTAGGACAGGTCGGGCTTCTCCATGATCTCCGCACCGGTGACGATGGGGTCGAGGGGTGCGGGAAGCACCTCCATGACCGCAAGAGTCTGTTTGTTGAGGGATACCCTCGCACCAGGCACGAGGGAGGCCTCGTCGACATATTTGGAGACGGACACGATGAAATCGGGGCCGGTGGTGCTCTTGACGATAACCTTGTTGTCGGGGAGGACATCCCTGAGGGATCCGATGACGAGCGGGGGGCTCTTGAGTCTCTCGAGCTCGGATTTGACGCGGGAGAGGTCCTTCTGAATCCTGAAGAGCTCGCTTTCCGCATAACGTTTCTCGTTCTCTGCGTTCTGGAGGTCCTCCATGAGGCGGACGTTCCTTTCCTCGAGGGAAATCACCCTCGCTTTGAGTTCTTCCGATTCGGACTGTTCTGGCATGGTATCTGACTTACCACATGTTCCTCTTTTAAATTAGTTTGCCCTTACATCCATGGAAGTTAGCCAGGATCCGTCAATGGTCTGGGAATGGTAGGTTTTATAGCGTTCCAGGGATATTTGGCCAGTATGATTTGCGAAATGTGTGGAAAGGACGTTCCGTCTGTTCGTGCCCACATGGTCGAGGGCACGATGCTCAATCTCTGCCCCGGATGTTCCAGATTCGGTGACAGCTGCGGTCCCTCCAACAGGATGGATGGATCGAATGTCTCCTCCAACGACAGTTACAGCTCGGTCATCGATGACAGGCTGCAGAAGCGCCAGAGGCGCATGCAGACCCGCGACATCTACTCCGCGAACGGAGGAGTCGAGCTCATCCAGGACTATGGAAACGCCATCCGCAAGGCCCGTGAGAAGAAGGGTCTGACCGCGGAGGAGTTCGCACAGTCCATCAACGAGAAGAAGGGAACCATCACCAAGATTGAGTCCCAGACCCTCGTGCCCGATGACAAGCTCATCTCCAAGCTCGAGAAGGCCCTCGGCATCAAGCTCAAGGAGGCTGTCAAGGAGGGCGGCGTCGTCAGCGGCGGCTCGAAGTCCCAGGGAATGACCCTCGGCAACTTCATCAGGGAAGAGAAGAAGTAAAACTCATTTCAGGAGGATCTGGGCGTAGGCCCTCTCCTCCAGTTCTTTTGTGTCAATTCCGTTGTCGCGCAGGATGATTATCGCCGCGACGACCGTCTCCACGCCGAGCTTCTTCTTCAGGATGTTGCTCTCGGAGACGAACTTTCCGCGGGGGATCCCGTGATCCACCGCGATGTCCAACATCTCCACGAAGAGGTCCTTGGGGGCCGCCGAGGTCTTGGAAGGGGCGGCAACCTTAACTGTTCCAGACAGTTGTTTTCTCAGTTCCTCCGAGGGGCGGTACGCGATCGGCACGGGTATCGCGGAAAGGTCCTTGGCCGGTTTCAGATATCCGTTGCTCTTGACGATAATTCCGCTGCCGAGGAGGGTCTTCATGAGCTGGTCTGCCTCCTTGACTGACATCCACTTGTAGTTGAGCGCGATGGACATCCTGAACTCCTCCTCCACGACGACGTCTTTTCCCTGTATGCGGAAGAATGCGGCTGCGCAGATTTCGAGTTCACTTGCCATGCGGAGGCGATGGCGCATCCATAAATTAAATCTTCGCCTTATATTACGCGCGCGGATTTTGTTGTTTAACTAACATTAAATTAATGTTGCGCGCACAAATGTTTATATGCGTTGTGCGGGTACGCGGTTCCAATCCCGCACATGGGCATGCCCAGGTGTGGTTACATCGACACGTTCGATGAAAAAGAGGACTCAAAATGAGCGACATGGAAGAGAAGCAGGTCATTGAAGGAGAACTCCTCGTTGCAGAGGATGTCTACCTCACCTCCGGTGTCCACATCGGAACCCAGTACAAATCCGCAGACATGAAGGACTTCATCTACAAGGTCAGGCAGGACGGACTCTACGTCCTCAACATCAAGAAGACCGATGAGAGGATCAGGGCAGCAGCCAACTTCCTCGCAGGCTTCGACCCCAAGAGGATCCTCGTCACCTCTGCAAGGCAGTACGGACAGAGGCCTGCAAGGGAGTTCTCCAAGGCAATCGGAGCACCCGCCTTTGCAGGACGTTTCGTTCCCGGAACCCTCACCAACCCCATCAACCCCCACTTCATCGAGCCCGATGTTCTCGTCGTCACCGACCCTGCAGCAGACAAGCAGGCACTCGCTGAGGCACTCAACCTCGGAATCCCGATCATCGCAATGTGCGATGCAAACAACGAGACCCGCGCCGTCGATCTCGTCGTCCCCACCAACAACAAGGGACGCCGCTCCCTCGCATGCATCTACTGGCTCCTCACCAGGGAAGTCCTCCTTGCACGCGGAGACATCAAGGACGCTTCCGAGTACAAACTCGAGATCGAGGACTTCGAAGCAAAGTACTGAGGCTGTCACACGGTCTCCAAACCCTTTACTCCTCCCGGATTCCCCGGGAGGATTCTTTTCACACATCACGTTCGCAGGGGCGGTCCGTCCGCAGGTTCCCTGCCAACCTATTTAGGCGATGGCCGGCATTACCGAACCATGCGCGTTCCAGCGGTTTCAGGTACATTTTATCCTGCGGAGGAGTCCGTCCTCAGGGAGCAGATCAGGCAGTGTTTCGCAAACGGTCCGGGAGAGCCCGTCATGGGCATCGGAAAGCGTTCCGTTTCAGCCGTGGTCGTACCACACGCAGGCTATGTCTACTCCGGAACGTGTGCGGCATATTCCTACAAGGCCCTGGCCGAGAACGGCCATCCTGACGCGTACATAGTCATCGGTCCCGACCACGTCGGGGTGCCTTTCGAGTTCGTGATGAGCAGCGAGGATTATGTCACCCCTCTCGGCGTGTGTCCCGTCCACCAGGGCATCGCCGCCCGTCTCAGGGAGCTCATTCCCGATGATCCCATGGCACACATGAGGGAGCATTCCATCGAGGTCCAGATTCCGTTCATCCAATACATCGACCCGCAGGCCAAGATCATTCCCATCATCATGGGTCGTCAGGACATGCTTGCCGCAGAACGCCTTGCAAGGGCCCTGCAGACCGCCTGTGAGGGATTCAATGTCGTGGTCATAGCCTCGAGCGATCTGGAGCATTACGTGCCCAAGGCGGTGGCGGAACACGCGGATGCGCACTTCCTCAACACCGTCGCCTCCGGAGATGTCTCTTCGATGTATGACGAGCTCCGCATGAACTCGCTCTCGGTCTGCGGATACGGTCCGATCGCCACCGCGATGATCTTCAGCGGTCCGTCGAAGGCCCAGATCCTCAATCAGACGGATTCCTTCGAATCGGCCCGTCTCGACAGCGGTTCAGTCGTGGGCTACGGCTCCGTCGTGTTCACCAAAACTCATTGATGCTGGCACATCACACATCGGGTGCTTCTGCCCCGATGTGCGGTACCAGTTTCGTTTTTGAAAATTGATCTCCGGCCTTGACGGCCGGAGTGTGAGGGTTTGGCTCAGATGCGCTTGAGATATCTGAGGTTGGGCTCGTAGACCAGTCCCTTGTCCATGAGGGAGTTGGAGATCTCCTCGAGCTCCATCGCGGAGATGCCCTTGCTGGCGGCCTGATCCTCGAGCTCGTCTCTGGGTGCACCCTTTCCCTCGGTGTCGAGTTCCTCGAGGAGTTGGAGGATGATTTCCTCCTTGTCCTCGGAGCTTCCGCCGGCTGCGGCAGGGGTGTTTCCGGAGCGGGGCTCCAGCTCGATCTCCTCAGGTGCATCCGCCAGATCCTCGGGCAGGCCGAAGTCGACGTTCTTGTCAGGCAGAAGTGCCCTGAGTGCAGTCTGGATGGATTTGAAATAGGTCGCTGACTCGGGCATTCCGTACTGCTCGAGGGCTATGGACACTCCCTTGGCGGTGAGATGTCCCAGACCTGCGGAGATGAGGCCATCCACGGACTTGTCCTCGATGTATGCGGCCTTCTTCATCTCGACCAGTCTCTTCCAGGTGGAGGCCGCGGTGTCGAGAAGCCACTCGTTGAGGGTGACCTCGTCGATCTGGACCACCTTGTCGGGACGAACGGAGATCCAGGTCCTGTCCTCCTCGTTGGTGTAGGACTTGACCCTTCCGATGACTGCCACGTTGCAGGGGATGTCGATGTCGGCCATGGTGGCCGCCGCCTCGGGCTGGTACCTTCCGACGTTGATGAAGAACATTCCGCCGGTGGGGTCCATGATGCGTCCCCTCCACATCGGCTCCTCGTCGGATCCGATGTTCTCCTTCTCGGTGAGGACTCCTGCGATGAGGACCCTGTTGATCATTGCACCGAGTCTGCTGACCTGGTAGGAGGGTTTCATCTCCTCTTCAGCCTTGATCTCGTAGGATGCGCTGTTGAGTTCGGATGCGAATATCCTCCAGGATGTCTCTCTGATTCCGCTCATGATAAGCTCTCCTCGACTTCATCGTAAAGTTTGCCCGCTTCTGCGGTGAGGTCGGTGCTGACGACCTCGGTCTTGCGAACGCTCATCTGAGGTCCGAAATCGTCGCTCATGATGTTTCCGTAGACGGTGATCTTCTTGAGGATGAGGGTGCTGGTCATCCTGTCGGTGACGTGCCTCATGTCTCCCTTCTCTCTGGCGAGTTCGATCGCCTCGTCGAGGGTGATGTCGGTGAGGAGCTCGGTGTCGTTGCGGTTGATGATGGCGCTGATGGCTCCGGTGCCGTCATCCACGGTGAGCTTGAGCCTGAGATCCATCACGGGTTCGATGCGGCCGTGTGCGCTGCATTCCTCTCCGAGGACGGAACGGTTGCACTGGGGGCACCTCTTGATGAGTCCGCTTCCGTTCTTGACGTCCACGATGACTCCGGTGATGGCGAGGTCGAGTCCTCCTCCGCCTGCCTTCATGACCTCCTCGACGGTCCTGCTGCTGGGTCCGGTGGACACGGAGTTGAGCTTGGTCTCCGCGATGGTCACGGTGGAGTTGTCTCCGATGTTGACCTGGGGGATTCCCTTCCAGGCGCGGATGTATGCGTTCTTTACGACGACGGTCTCGCCATCTCTGAGGTCGTGATTGTTCCAGTCGGTGAACTGGATCTTTCCGGTGTGGTCGGCGATGATTCCGCCGTAGATGGTCTTCTCCTCGCCTTTGACGACGATGACCCTGCTGCTGACCCCGGACAGGACTCCGGTGATGTTGACGCTTCTGGACTGTTCAGTGATGTCCTTGATGAGCACATCGGTGGCGCTTCCTCCGGTGGAGAACGAGGCGGAGGACGAACTGGCGACGCTGTCGAAGACGACCTCGTCGTTGGGCTCCACCTTGCCGCGGTTTCCGATGTTGATCTGGATCTTGTCATTCCACTTCTTGGTGTACGCGTTCTTGAAGGTGTACACGGCCCCCTTCTGGTACTCGCCGTTTCCGTCCCAGATTGTGAATGACGCGCTTCCGGTGTCATCTGCGAGGATACCGGAGATTAGGGTCTTCTCGACCCCCTTGATGTTCTTCACGCTCTTGTCCACGAACACCATCTTTCCGATGACGGTGACGCTGAGCTCAGTTCCCTCGAGTTCGCCGATCTTCTTGGTCACGCTGGCACCGCTGACATATGTTCCAGATGGCCTGGATCCACTGTATCTCTTCAGGATGCTGTCCTTGGCGATGGTCTCCCCGGTCTTGTAGGTGACGAGGTATTTCACGAGCTCTTTCTGGAGGGTCTCCTCCGAAACCTTCCCGTCCAGAGCCGCGTAGAGCTCCTTGACGAGAGGTTCAAAATTCATGTTGCTGGGGTCAGTCATTTTTAGGGCCTCTTGTTACAGTATTTCGCTGAGGCAGGTTTAGTTGCCCGTCCGCGATCACTCACGGACTTATCTCTTCATCCGCTCACCTAGTATTTTAAGATGGGCACTGCAGTCAGTCTTTTCCTAGGAAAAACGCGCACACGCACGCATAAGATTATAAGCAAAAAGCCTATCAAACAATATGGTTCCAAAGAAGAAGATCGATGAAATTCTTGACGGATACGATCCGAGCAAAATCACTATCGCGACACTCTGCTCCCATTCGTCTCTGCAGATCTTCCACGGCGCACGCAAGATGGGGTTCAAGACCATTGGACTCCTGACCAAGGACAACCAGCGCATCTATGACGCATTCCCTCTTGCCAAGCCTGACAAGTTCATTTCCTATTCTGATTACGATGACATGGCCGAGCGTGCCGGAGAGCTCCAGGACGAGAACGTCGTCCTCATCCCCCACGGTTCGTTCGTTGAATACATGGGTGCGAAGCAGTTCGAGGACTTCGAGGTCCCCAACTACGGAAACCGTGGAATCCTCTCCTGGGAGTCCGACAGGGTCCTCCAGAGGCAGTGGATCACCTCCGCCGGAGCCCCCATGCCCCGTCTCATCACCGATGCCAGGGAGATCAAGGAACCGGTGATGGTGAAATACCACGGTGCCAAAGGCGGACGCGGATTCTTCATCGCCAAGGACTACCCCGACTTCAAGATGGGTATCGACAACACCCAGCCCTACACGATCCAGGAGTACTGCCTCGGAACCAGGTACTATCTCCACTTCTTCTACGACCCCCTCAAGACCGACGGATACAGGATCAAGCAGGGCGGATCCCTGGAGCTGCTCTCCATCGACCGCCGTGACGAATCCAACATCGACGAGATGTACAAGCTCGGATCCATCGAGGATGCCAAGAGGCACGGTCTGTATCCCTCCTTCGTCGTCACCGGAAACACCCCCGTGGTCATCCGCGAGTCCCTCCTTCCGAAGGCTTTCGAGATGGCGGAGAACATCGTCAACCGCTCCTACGAGCTCTTCGGAGGAATGTGGGGACCCTTCTGTCTCGAGACCGTTGTCAACGACAAGCTCGAGTTCAGGATCTTCGAGATTTCCACCAGGATCGTCGCCGGAACCAACCCCTTCATCAACGGATCTCCCTATGCCGAGATGATCTACCCCGGACTCAGCACCGGAGCAAGGATGGCGATGGGCATCAGGGATGCGATCAACGCCAACAGGCTCAAGGAGCTCATGAGCTGAACATCGGAGAGATATCATGGTATCACAGAGACTTCAACAGGTTCCAGCATCTGGAACTCTTGCAATTTCGAATCTTGTCAGCCAGTTGAAGGCTGAGGGTGTCGACGTCATTTCCTTCTCGCTCGGAGAGCCTGACTTCGACACTCCCGCCAACATCGTCGACGCATGCAAGGCCTCGCTCGACAACGGCTTCACCCACTACACCCCCAGCATGGGAATCCCCGCGCTGAGGGAGGCCATTGCCGACAGGGCCAGGTCGTTCAACAAGCTCGACGTCACCGCGAAGAACGTCCTCGTCACCCCCTGCAAGCACGCGATCTTCATGACCGCGATGGCCTACATCGACCCCGGAGACGAGGTCCTCCTCCCTGACCCCGGCTGGGTCACCTACGAGGCCGACATCAAGCTGTGCGGAGGAGTCCCAGTGTACGTTCCTCTCACCTATGAGAACGGGTTCGTCCTGGACCCTGCGGTGGTCGAGTCCCTCATCACCCCCAAGACCAGGATGATCATCCTCAACACCCCCTCCAACCCCACCGGCTGTGTCATCCCTGAGAAGGTCATCAGGGAGATCGCCGATATCTGCATGGAACACGACATCATGGTTCTCGCGGACGAGATCTACGAGAACATCATCTACTCCGGCAAGCACTTCTCCATCGCCTCCATTCCCGGAATGATGGAGAGGACCATCACCGTCTCCGGTCTCTCCAAGACCGCCGCGATGACCGGATGGAGGATGGGATGGGCCGTCTCCACCGAGCAGAACATCAAGGATCTCAACAAGCTCCAGGGACACACCGTCTCCTGCTGCGTGTCCTTCGCACAGGAGGGTGCCGTCGAGGCCCTTGTCGGAACCCAGAAACCCGTTGAGGACATGGTGGCCCGTTTCAAGACCCGTCGTGACCTCGCACTGGACCTTCTCGGTGAGATCGATGGTCTCGAGTGCAAAGTGCCAGAGGGTGCATTCTACCTCTTCCCCAAGTACGACGCGAAGATCTCCTCCGCAGAGCTCGCCAAGAGGCTTCTGGAGGATGTCCACGTCGCAGTGACCCCCGGAACCGCATTCGGTCCCCACGGAGAGGGCTTCTTCAGGATCTCCTACGCGGCAAGCGAGGAACAGATCCGCGAAGGTATCTCCAGGATCAAGAAGTTCATGGGAACCCTCTGAAACCCTAAAACTTTGCGGGCGTGCGCGCCCGCGTCCTTTAATTTATTATTTATATTATGCGTTCATTGTCTCCTTATTCCGTCACTCAGAGGACGGCCCCAGGGATTCAAAATGAGCAGGAAATTATTCACTGTCGGACCGGTCGAAGTCGCCGCCGACACCCTTCAGGCTATGAACAGGCCTATGATCACCCACAGGACCAAGGAGTACAAGGCCCTGCACAAGAGCATCGAGGACAAACTCAAGGAGGTCCTCGACACCAACTACGACATTCTCATGGTGGCAGGTTCCGCCACCGTCCTTCTCGAGGGTGCCGCCAGGAGCGGTATCTCCAGGAAGTCCCTCGGACTTTCCTCCGGTTCCTTCGGAGACAGGTCCATCGAGGTCGCAACCACCAACGGAAAGATGGTCGACACCGTCAAGGTCCCCCTTGGAAAGGCAGTGAAGCCCGCAGACATCGAGGGCAAGGTCGCAGCCGACACCGAGGCGGTCCACTGGGTTTCCAACGAATCCTCCTCCGGAGTCTACTGCGACTCTCTCGCACTTGCTGAAGAGGTCAGGTCTCAGAATCCCGACTCCCTCATCATGATCGACAGCGTCACCTCCATGTTCGCCATGGATCTCAACTTCAGGAAGCTCGAGCCCGACTCCGTGGTCTTCGGAACCCAGAAGGCACTCTCCCTTCCCCCGGGACTCGCATTCGCCGCTGTGTCCCCCAAGTTCCTCGCAAAGGCCGAGAAGGTCGAGAACAAGGGATTTTATGCCGACTTCACCAAGCTCAAGGAGAAGAACGACGAGAACTACGCCCTCACCACTCCCCCCGTATCGCTCATGTACGGTGTGGACTACCAGCTCGACAAGATGCTGAAGGAGGGAATGGCCACCAGGTACAGAAGGCACCAGGAGATGGCCGACATGGTCCGCAAATGGGCCAACGAGAAGATGCAGGGCGTCTTCCCCGAGGAGGGCTACCAGTCCAACTCCATCGGAGTCGTGAAGAGGGGAGACCTTGACTTCGACAAGTTCCATTCCATCATCAAGTCCAAGGGAATGGAGATCTCCGGCGGATACGGTTCCGCCAAGAACACCACCTTCAGGATCGGACACATGGGAGACCTTACCTGTGCCGACATCAGAAACCTTCTTACCGTGATGGACGAAGCACTTGAGGAGATGAAACAGTGACCACCAAGATTCTTGTATCCGA
>JAKSHU010000031.1 GCA_024399175.1 archaeon | reverse complement strand
GACGCATCCCGTGCCGTCCGTCCTCGTGGTCCAGACGTCCTTGTATCCGGGCATCGACACCACGATGTGGTGCAGGCTGTTGAACGTGAGTGCCAGGATGCCGCTGTCGAACCCGTCCCCGGACAGCACGGCGTAGTCCCTGGCGTCCGAGAAGACGTCGTAGGCGCGGTGCTCGGAGGTCTTCGAGGCGGCGACCGTCACGCGGCACTCGTCGGAATAGGTCCTTCCGTTCGCGGAGATCTCCGCACGGACCGTCGTCTCGCCCAGCGAAATCCCTCTGACGGTGCCGCCGTCGACCGTGGCCACCGAGGTGTCCGCGCTGCTCCATCTGATGTCGGCATAGGTGCCTCCCGAGGGGAGCCTGTATGCCTCGATGCCCTCGTCCTCACCGACCAGGATGACCATGCGGTCCCCCGTGAGTCCGAAGCCCTCCCTGTCGCCCGGCGTCATTGTGAGTGACATCGCGGTGACGGCGACGAGGCCCACCGCGGCGAGGATCGCGATTCCCAGGATCGATCTGGCATTCATGGGTCCACCTCGTAGAATCCGTACGATCCGGCACCCATCACGCCCTTGTTCCTGAGCTTCGCGTAACCCGTGTCCTCGGAGAGGAGTCCCAGGGGCTGGTGTCTGTCCACGGTGGTCTCGCCGGCATAGAACGTCCTGTCTCCGAGGGTGTCCTTCACGAGCTCCGCACGGTATCCCGTCGGCTCCTTGAACTCGGCGAGGGACACCGCGGCGGCCATGTGCTGGGGCAGGAGGACCAGGGCGACGTCGTAGCCGAGCGCCTTCCATAAGGCGGCACAGATGATCGACGTGTCCTCGCAGTCCCCGAATCCGTTCACCAGGGTCTCGAGGGGATAGGCATAGTACTCGGACTGTCCGTATCCCTCGGTGTCGCTGACGTATCTGAACGAGCACTGGACGAACGCCAGCACGAAGTCCGCGAAGGACTGGTCGTTGGAAGGCTCTCCGAGGGACTCCCTGTAGAGTCCCCTCAGGTCCTCCGCCAGGGAGGAGATCACGGACTCGACCACCACGAAGTCCCTCGAGAGGGACCAGTCGGAGACCGCCCTGAGCTTCTTCTCGGCGTCCGTGGCGGGCACGTATGGTCTGACGCTGTCGAGCGGGACCGCCTTCTGGAGGCTGAACGTTCCTCCGAGATACTTCCATTCGAAGGCGTTTCCGAGGGAGATGGCGTATCTGAAGGAATAGGTCTCGTCGGGGCAGGATCCGCCGGAGCAGGTCACGGTTATGCGGATCTCCTCGACGGAGGTGGTGTAGACCGTGACGAACGGTTCCTCCTTCTCGATGGTGCCGATGCCCTCGACGACCCACGAGTATGTGGTGAACCTGTCGCTGATGTTCTTGGAGAGGATGAGGCGGGGGCATTTCGAGAGCTTGTACTCCTCGGGTCTCTCGTTGTCCACGAAGCAGAGGGTGGCTTTCCCGTCGTCGAATCCCTCGATAGGAAGCACCATGCGGGAGTCGTCGGTGTCCACGGCGGATCCCGCATAGGGCTCGGACCTGAACTCCTTCCCGCTGAGGATGTCGTCTCCCGTGGGTCCTTGGCCCGGGAGGAGAAGCGCGGCCCCGACGACGATCGCCACCACGACGAGAACGAGGACGGGGGCGAGGTGCACGCGTCTGCGGACGGGTGCCGGCCGGAACGTGTAGGTCTCTACGGGCGTGGCGGTGTAACCCGGTCCCGTCTCGGAGAAAGTGGGTGAGGACGCGGTCAGGACGCGACCGCACCTGGTGCAGAATGATGCATCGGGTTCGACCTCGTTTCCGCATTCCGGACAATACATATGGTGTGTAACCCGCTCATGATATTTAAGTCCCAAAAGACGATGGAACCAGAGAATTCAGAATAGAAGTTGGAGTCGGGGGAGGGAATCGAACCCCCATATGAGGATCTGCAGTCCCCCTCATAGCCACTGTGATACCCCGACAGAGCAAAACTAGGTTAACTGTCTACCCTATTAAAAGGTTCCGCAGGGGCGACCTGTCTGGAAAGGTCGGTTTCCTGTGACTGGACGTCCGTTCGTGCATTTCCGAGCCCCACCATGCCTGCACGGGCCGTGACGATCCCGTCGGAACGAGGCACCTCCTATATACCTGAGGAGACAATCAGCGGGCATGCACTGCAAGGACATCTCGGTCCGTTCCGTGGACTGCGAGCTCACGGCGGAGAACATAGCTGAGCTCATGTCGGACTGGAGGGCGTACAAGCGCGCCGAGCATCTGGTCCTCGAGCACGACGGGACCTATGCGGTGGTCAGGATCTCCAAGACCATGGGCGAGGGACTCTTCGGAAAGGTCAGCGACTACGAGATCGTCGCCCTCCCCCACGAGACCGTCTACGTGGAGCGTCCCGACATGGATGTCCTCAACGTGCCCGCGCTGGCACGTCTGCAGACGGAGTTCCCCGGCAAGGCCGTTGTCGTCAAGGGGCTCTTCTCGCACATCAGCTTCCTGAAGGACATCGAGGTCCTCAGGCTCCGCGTCCTCGACAGCGTGCCGCCCCATCCCTCGAAGCTGGGTCATCTCACGAAGATCGCCCTGGCGTCGGGATACGTGGACCTTCCCGTGGTGACCGAGGACGTCATCCTCGACTTCTCCGAGGAGTCCAGGAAGGCGGACACGGAGATGGTGATGTTCCCCTGCGAGGGTTCCGGAACCGTGGGCGACCGCCCCTGCCTGTACCTCGACAAGGTCCCAGACATCGAGGGAAAAGACATCACGCTCGTCGGATGCAGGCTGTCGAAAAGGATCTTCTCCGAGCTCTACGGAAGGGAGGTGCCCTTCATCAACGTCTGTCCCAAGGACAACGTGCCCGAGGACGGGATGAAGACCATCGTGAAATGCTGCAGAGTGAAGAACGGACACGAGATCGACGGCGACGTCGTGATGGTCCCCTGGGGAGCGACCGTCCCCGAGGTCGTGGAAGCGATCAAGGCGATTTTTCAGTAAAGCGAGCGTGCCCTGTTGATGGCCTCGTAGCCTTCCTTGGCACGGCCGGCCTTGCACAGCAGGTTGCCGAGGGCCATCCAGGTGTCGGAGTCCTCGGGATCCTCCTCGAGTTTCTTCCTCAGATGCCTGATGGCGCCCTCGAGGTCCCCCTTGTTCTCCATGCGGATGCTCTCGTTCCTTCCGCCGGTCTCCTCGTCGAGGACGCGGAGCATCTCCCTGCGTGCGTTCTTGTAGATGACCTCCAGGGACCCGGGCTTGAGCCACGGATACCTGGAGAGAAGAAGTTCGCCGTACTCCTCCGCCTTTTTGGCATCGAGTTCGGCCTCCGCCCCCTTGAAGAGGCTGCGGGGGATGTTGACCGTCATCCTGCCGTGCGCAACCTGGATGTATCCCTCGGGGGCGGACATGTTCAGCCCTTCCTGAACTTCACGATGCGTCCGCACTCGTCCCTCTTCTGGACACCGAAGTCCTTCAGCTGGGACACCTGGTCGCGGGTGAAGACGGGACCGTCCCTGCAGACCCTGGAGCCGTCCATGACGCAGCATCCGCAGACTCCCGCTCCGCACTTCATGTGCCTCTCGAGGGAGAGCTGGCAGTCGACGTCGAGCTCGACGCAGGCCTTGTGCAGGAAGTAGAGCATGACCTCGGGTCCGCAGGCGATGACGCAGTCGTAGTGGTTCTCTGCCTGTTTCTCCCTGAAGAGCTGCACGGCGTTCCCGTGGAATCCGAAGGATCCGTCGTCGGTGGAGTACCACACGTTGCTGGCGGCCTTCTCGGCCCTGTCCCTCAGGACGATGTCCCTCTCGGAGCGGGCACCGATGATTGTGTCGGCACCGGAGGCTTCGACCGCGGGCATGATGGATGCGGTTCCGATTCCTCCTCCGATGATGAGGTACTTCCTTCCGGGGGTGAGGTCGTAGCCGTTTCCGTAGGGTCCCCTGATGCCGAGGACGTCGCCCTCCTTCAGCGAGTGGATCCTCTCGGTGTCGGGTCCGATCCTCTTGACGCTGATGGACCTGGTCCTTCCGTCGACCTTGGAGATGGACATGGGGATCTCCTCCATTCCGGGGCACCAGATCATGTAGAACTGTCCGGGCCTCGCCTCGTCGTCGGTGACGAACTCGAGGGTCTTCGTGTCGTAGTTGTTCTCGGTGACCGAGATTATCCTGACGTGATCACTCATTTGCCACACCTCTCATGGATGCGATGGAGTCGTAGCCGTACTCCTCCATGAATTTCTGCAGGTCGGTGTTGATCCTGGAGAAGACCTCGGGACCGTCGGTGAGGACGGCGCTTCCGACCTGGAACGCGGATGCACCGGCCATGATGTACTCGGCGGCGTCCCTCCAGTTGCATATCCCTCCCACTCCGACGAGGGGGATGCTGACGACCTTGTACAGGTCGTAGATGGCCCTGACCCCGACGGGTTTGACGGCGGCTCCGGAGAGTCCTCCGAACTTGTTGGAGAGGAAGGGCTTCGCGAACTCGGGGGAGATGACCATCGCCTTCAGGGTGTTGATGGCGACCACCGCGTCCGCACCTCCGTCCTGTGCCGCGAGGGCGATCTGGGGGAGGATGTGGGTGTTGGGGGTCAGCTTGACCCAGACGGGGACCTTCACGGATCCCTTGACCTGGGACACGATCTCCTTCACGAGGGCGGGGTCGGTTCCGAGCTCCATCCCGTGTCCCTTGGCGTGGGGACAGGAGAGGTTGAGCTCGACGGCGCATGCCCCGTACTCCTCCATCTTGGTCGCGAGGGTGATGAACTCGCTGACGTTTCCGCCGGCGATGGATCCGACTATCTTCCCCTTGGGGGTCGCGATCTCCATCTCCTCCTTGAAGAGCTCGATTCCGGGTCCGGGGAGTCCCATCGCGTTGACGAGTCCTCCCGCGACTTCCGTGAAGCAGGGGTTGGCGTGTCCCGCCTTGGGCTCCATTCCGATGGACTTGGAGACGACGGCTCCCGCGCCCGCCTGCAGCATCCTGACCATGGACTCGCCGGTCTCGTCCATGATTCCGGATGCGACCATCCCCGGGGTCTCCAGGGTGACCTTTCCTACTGCGGTGTTCAATGCTGACATTGACGCTCCGTATGGGATGACGATAATAAAGATGCGCACTCGCGCGAAAAGGAGGTGTCCGGCCCGCCGGGCCGTAAGGGGGTTCACTTCTGCTCTAGGATCCTGATGACGTGCCATCCGAACTGGGTGCGGCAGACGGCGAGGTCTCCGGGCTGTCCGTTGAACGCCGCGTTCTCGAAGGGTTTGACCATTTGTCCGCGTCCGAACCATCCGAGGTCTCCGCCCTGGGCCTTCGAGGGGCAGGTGGAGAACTGCTGTGCCAGTGCGCCGAATTCCTCTCCGGATGCGATCCTGTCCTTCAGCTGCTTGGCTTCCTTCTGCGTCTTCACGAGGATGTGGACGCAATGTACTTGCTCGACCATGTTTGGCGGGAAACGGGAACCGCCTTATAGCCTTGTCCACCGCAACACGTTATTATGTCGTGGTGTTACACGTGCGCATGGACTTCGACTCCATCCGCAATGACTTCCCCACGATGAGGACCGACAAGGGTGTGTATCTGGACAGCTCGTGCCAGTCTCTGCGCCCCGACTCCGTCATCAGGGCAGTGATGGAGTACTACGAGAGCTATCCCGTCTGCGGAGGCAGGAGCGTCCACCACCTGGCGAACGAGGTCTCCATCCGCGTGGACGAGACCCGCGAGAAGCTGGCATCCTTCTTCAACGCCGCCTCTCCGAACGAGTTCGTCTTCACCAAGAACAGCACCGAGGCGCTCAACACCGTCGCCTGGGGTCTCGGACTCCGGAAGGGCGACTGCGTCGTCACCACCGACTCAGAGCACAACTCCAACTACGTTCCGTGGCTCACGATGAGGGACAGCCTGGGAATCAGGCTGAGACGCTCCAGGTCCGGGATGGACGGTGTCTTCGACATCGAGTCCTTCAAGTCCGCGATGGGCAAGGATGTGAAGTTCGTCTCCGTCACCCAGTGCAGCAACGTCACCGGATGCACCGTGCCGATCAGGGACGTCATCGAGATCGCCCACGACCACGGTGCGCTCGTCATGGTCGACGGATCGCAGGCGGCACCCCACATGAAGGTCGACATGAGGGACAACGGCGCGGACTTCTACGCCATGTCCGTCCACAAGATGCTCGGTCCCTCGGGAATGGGTCTCCTCTACGGAAGGCAGGAGGCGCTCGAGTCGCTGAGGCCCCGTCTCTACGGCGGAGGAATGGTCGGTCTCGTGACCTACCAGGACGTCGACTACGCACCGGTCCCCGACAGGTTCGAGGCGGGACTGCAGAACTATTCCGGAATCTTCGGCACCAAGGCCGCCATCGAGTACCTCGAGAAGGTCGGAATGGACAACATCGCCGCGCACGACGCAGAACTTCTCAAGTACATGCACGAGCAGACGCAGGACATCGGGGGCCTGCACATCGTCGGTCCCGAGGATCCCTCGAAGCGCAGCTCGCTCATGTCTTTCAACATCGACGGGCTCGGCGCCCACGATGTGGCGATGATGCTCGACGCCGTCGACGGCATCATGGTCCGCTCCGGAATGCACTGCGCACATCCCTTCTTCGTGTCCCGCGAGACCGAGGGAAGCGTCAGGGCGTCCGTCTACCTGTATAACAACAGGCAGGATATAGACAGGTTCGCCACTGCCCTCAGGAAAATCTCCGAGCAGTTCGGCAGCTGAGCTCCCAGCATCCTAGTTATACCCCTACCCCCTATGCCGTCCCCATGAAACAGTGCATGGATTCCGAGAATCTCCACAATCGCATGAAGAGGATCTCCGGCCAGATCGCGGCCATCGACCGCATGATCGACGAGGACGTGCCCTGCGAGGACATAATCATCCAGATCAACGCGGTGAAGAGTGCGATCCACAAGGTCGGCCAGATCGTGATGGAGGGGCACATCAAGCACTGCGTGAGGGATGGCATCGAACACGGTGACGTCGAGAAGACCATCGAGCAGTTCACCAAGGTCGTCGAGCAGTTCTCCAGGATCTGAACTCCCTTCTGCAAACCGTTTAACCCTTTCTTTTTGACCGTGTTGGATGTATTTTCCTTCATTGACTAGCATTAAATACCCATACCCCCCATAGGTATGCAAAGAGGAAAACCCCCATGAACAAGATCAAGAAGGCGATTTCCGGACAGGCGACCACGTTCACGATGATAGTGATCGGAGCACTGTCCCTGCTCATGTCATTTCTGCACCCCGACCGCTCAGCGTCCGCGTTGCTGTTCGCGTTCACGATGGCTCTCACATTCCTCGCGGCCTCGGGACTGGCGCGCGTCAGGTGCGAAGGACTTTCCGAACATTTCGACCAGGTTCTGCTGGTCATCGGCATGGCAGTCATGAACCTCCTGACGTTCGCATCGCTGATCAGCCCCCGTGACCTCTCTGTCATCCTCTGGGTCCCCGTTCTCGTCTGCGGTGTCCCCATCGTCATCGGTGCGGTCTGCGGACTTGTCCTGGAGAGGGACGTGACCGCCGATGTGCTGGTGGCTGTTGCAATGGTCGCGAGCGTCTGCATCGGAGAGCTCTGTGCCGCCGCCGAGATTGCGATCATCATGCAGATCGGTGCCTTCCTGGAGGAGGCCACCGTCGCCGATGCCAACCGGCAGATCTCCGAGATGTTCAGCGTGGGGACCCGTTCCGTGACGGTCGTGCGTGACGGTCGCACCATGATCATCAACTCCCTCCATCTGAAGGTCGGGGACACTGTCCGTGTCGGCCCCGGCGAGATGTTCTCCTGTGACGGCACGGTACTTGCCGGATCCTCGTCCGTCGACACCTCGACGCTCACCGGCGAGTCGGTGCCCCGCGACGTCTCCGCAGGTGACAGGGTCTTCGCCGGAACCGTCAACATGTACGGTTCGATCGACGTCCGCGCAGACGCTGTCGGGGACGAGTCCTCCCTCGCCCGCATGTCCAGACTGCTCGAGGAGGCCGATGCCGGAAGGTCGAGGATAGTCCGCACAGCCGACAGATGGGCGAGGTGGATCGTCGCGTTGGCCCTCTGCATCTCGGTCGCCACCTACCTGTTCACCTCCGACGTGATCCGTGCCGTCACCGTGCTCGTGGTCTTCTGTCCCTGTGCCCTCCTCCTCGCCACACCCACCGCCATCATGGCCGCCGCGGGGAACCTGGGACGTCACGGGATCCTTGTCAGGGATGGCGGCGCGCTCGAGAGGCTCGCCACCGTGGACACCTTCCTGATGGACAAGACAGGGACCCTGACCACCGGTTCCGTCGAGTGCTTCTGCGTGGTCTCGGTCCTGGAGGGGATGGATGACGGACGTCTCGCGAGTCTGATGTCCGCCGTGGAGCAGCGCTCCGAGCATCCCCTCGGCAGGGCAATCGCCGCGTTCGGCGGATCCGACGCGGAGGTCTCGGACTTCGAGTACGTCCCCGGAAGGGGGGTCTCCGGCACCGTCGACGGACTCAGGATCTTCGTCGGTAACCGTCTGTTCATCTCTGAGCACTGTCCCGTCGGTTCCGACAGGATCCTCGAGGACATCGAGAGGGCCGAGTCCGAGGGACGCATGGTTGTCCTTGCCGGTGTCGGGGACAGGGTGGCGGGATACGCCCTCCTGAGCGATCCCGTCCGCGGAACCTCCCGTTACGCCGTTAGGCATCTGTGGATGCTCGGAATGAGGCGCATAATGATCACCGGTGACTCCCGTGCCGTCGCATCGAGGATGAGGGAAGATCTCCGCATGGATGACGTCGTCTGGGAGTGCCTCCCCTCGGACAAGCTCCGCATCGTGTCCGATATCGACTCCGGTGGAAGGGCCTGCATGATCGGAGACGGTGTCAACGATGCTCCCGCATTGAGATGTGCCAGCGTCGGTATCGCGATGGGTGGTCTCGGCAGCCCGATGGCGATGGGATCCTCCGACATCGTGTTCATGGATGACGACCTCTCCCGTCTGCCCGGACTCATAAGGCTGGCGAGACGCACGATGACCACCATCCGTGCGGGCATAGCCTTCTCGCTGCTGGTGAACGTCTCGGCGATGGTCCTGGCCGTGCTGGGTCTCATCGATCCCGTCGTCGGTGCACTGGTGCACAACATCGGCTCTGTGGTCGTGATCACGGCTGCCGCGGTGCTGCTCAGACATGACGCGTGGAGGACGGGAAGGCACAGGTCTTCTGTCTCCGCCGAAGTTGCAGGACAGTGAATGTTGTCGCCCCGGCCCGTTGTCGGCCGGGGCATGAAAAACAGAGGATTGGTTTTTGGGGAGTGATCAGCTCTGGGCGTACACGCGGACGTCCGCGTGGGCGAACTTCTCGATCCTGTGGGACACGCTCTTGTGGAGGACCCTCTTTCCGGTCTTTCCGCAGATGACGATGTCGTAGTTTCCGGAGATGTCGATGACGACGTCGGAGGGGGTTCCCTGGGCCATGATGGTCTTGATCGGGACACCGCGTGCCTCGGCCGCCTGCTTGGCGTATAGCAGTGCCTTCCTGCAGTAGCTCTTGACACTGTCGGATGTGATGTTTGCCTCTCCGATTACGGCGGCGTCCTTGGACATGGTGTTGTAGACCGTGATCGCGTAGAGCTCGTATCCGTTCTCGATCGCGAGGTCGATGGCCTTGTCGACCGCAACCCTGTTTGATTCTGTTCCGTCGGTTGTTACTAGGATCTTTCCTGTCATATTTGAAAAATGCGTGTTACTGTTTATAATACTTTCCACGATTATATCCAACGACCATAATTTTCATTGAGTACATAATCAAAAATATTGAGCGTTTCAATATGGAAATTACAGTGATTCATCCAATTATTTTCGTGTTTTTGGGGATAATATTACTAAGTTGTTTGAGAAATCGGTTTTGATCGACTGATTCTTTAATGCCGTGTCAAACATTAGCATACATCCATCATTACTTAGGTTTCGGACGACCCGTCGATCACCATCCTCCCATTCGCGATGTGCATACTGACGATGCCGTCGTATGTCAGGACGAAGGGATCCGATGGGTGGTGCAGGAAGGCGGTGTGTTCACTTCCGTCCGGCTCCACGAGCCTGACCTTGTATCCGTCCACTGACAGCACGTGTCCGGGGGCGGGCAGCATCGAGGATCCGCGGAGGAACATCTCGTCGAAGGAGCGCCCCCAGTAGTCATCGATGGTCTCCGCGTCCCTCTGCACGAGTCCGTCGAGCCTGTCATCGGCCTCGGTCCCGTACACGTCCGCGAGCGGGATGGCGACGGCCCCCATCAGGAGGACGCCACAGAGCATGAGTGCGGCCCTTGACAGGACGAACTCCATCATGCTGCGGTCACCTCGACTCCATAATGCGGATTATCCACGCAGGTGATCCTGAGCGACGAGGTGGAATCTATGCTTCTCGCGTCCCCGATGAACCTCACCTGCGGATGCTCGAGATAGATCTTCTCCGTCTCGACACCGTCCCTTGTGATCGATATCGAATATGCGTCCGCACCATCTCCCCCGATGACGATGGAGAAACCGGGTGCGACAGTAACATCCACCACGCAGGTGGAGCCGGGGCCGCCGTAGAAAACCCTGTCGGCGGCCCTGGTGATCCTCTCGACCTCTCCGTGCATGCCGTTGCCGGAGACGTCAGCCTGGAAGTCTCCGGCCAATGTTGTCAGAAGCGGCAGACAGAGGGCGAGGAGGGTGAAGGCGAGTCCCAGCCTCAGCGGGAACCCCATCACCCCTCTGCGGTCCATTCACCTCACCACGGGGATCTTGATGTATGTCTCTCCCAGGTCCTGGGTGGAGGCGGTTACGTTCAGATAGCTGACTCCGGGGGTGGACTTGACGAGCGTCAGTCCGAAGAAGGTGGCGACACCGAGGGAGTTCGTGACGGCCATGGGGGTCGTGAGGTTGTTGCTGGTGTAGACTCCGCATCCGGAGAGGGTGACGACTGCGTCGGGGACGACGTCTCCGTGGCTGTCGAAGACGGTGAAGGTCAGCTGCGACACCTTGTAGGTGTCCGTGCTCATGGTGATCTGGTTGGTGTTGCTGCTGATGTCCCCTATGGTGTTGGGTTCCTCGACGTTTCCCATCCAACCGACCACCATCGCGGTTCCGATGGTGGCGACGACCACGATGATCATCAGCTCCATGGGTAACCCTTCAATACCAGCCCGGTGGTTCAGTCTCTTGATTCTCTTCAGTTTGTTTGTCACGTGTGCACTTATCATTTTGCTCACGTAACTCATCACTTTCCTCGTGAGTATAAAAGCGACAGTGTGCAGTTAGCGAATCAGTGTCTATATCCTGCAGGGGTGGCCAGACGTAGGGGGAGGGCGGACGTGACGACGATCGTTATTGGGGTGCTCCGGGGGGGACGCCGATGCTTCCTCCTACAGGGATAAGTCTGTGACACGCTGTTTTCCGCCAACTTCTCGGTTGGTTGCTTCACTTCTTCGAGTTCCTTGATGCGGTCTTGATGGTTCGTCATGCGAGACGGCTGATTCGTATGTGTTTACTCCCTGCACAATCGTGTCCGACTGTCAACGGGGAGAGTGGATGCATTCCCGATTCCCCTTGGAACTGCCTTCACGTTTTTACAGGAACATAGTCATATAGACAGGCACGAAGGTTACCCCTGCCTCCTGTTTCAGGTCCTTCGAGTGGATGATGTAACTCTCGCCCAGGATGGATCCGTATCTTTCCATGAACGCATCCAGAGACTTGTGCTGCCTGTACTGGGACGATTTGACCTCGATGGGATTCACCTTGTTCTTTCTGGAGATCAGGAAATCGATTTCATAGTTCTTGTCATCGATCTCGAATCTGTTGAATATCAGTTCGTGTCCTGCAGCGACGAGCTGCTGTGCTACCACGTTCTCGAAGAACATGCCCTTGTTTACAGACAATCTGTTGAGGATGAGCTCCTTGTAGATCTCCGAACCGATGGCATCCTCGGACGCGAAGGCCATAGTCACCAGCAGGCCCGTGTCCGCCAGGTAGCATTTCATCACCTCGTCGTCCAATGCGAGCTTGAGGGCCGGTGAGGGATCGGTGCAGTCGATGCACGTGTTGGTGATCCTCGCGTCATTCAGGGCCTCGACGGCACGGAGGTAGTCCCGAGTGCGGGATCCCTTCCGGATCTTTCCCGGGGAGAATAGCTTGTTCTGCATCGCAAGCATCGACGGAATGCCTTCGAAGACCCTCTTGACGTTCCTTCCGGCAAGCTTCTCCATATTCATGAGATCGTTGCGGTAGAGGTCCAGGATGTCTCTCTTGATCTCTTCCGCGGCCTCGATGTCCTTCGAGGGACCGTATGCGGCGACCACGCGCGGCATACCTCCCACGACCATGTACTCCCTGAACATCTGGATGAATTTGGAGTGGAATGAGTCCCCCAGAGGCTCCCTCCTCTCGAATCTGTCCCTCAGGTATGGGATGGAGATCTTGTCTCCCCTTGTCCAGAGGAATTCCTCGAAGTCCATAGGATACATCTCCAGATGTCTCTCCTCCGAGGGGATCAGGGCATTCTTCTGCCTGGTGATCAGGGTGATCAGTGAACCTGTCTCGATGTAGTCGAAGCGACCGTCCTTGACAAGATACTTGATCATCTCCCTGGCTTTCGTGCATTTCTGCACCTCGTCGAAAACGATGGCACCATCGCGTGGCGTGAGGGAGACGCCCTCGGACACCTGAAGTTTCATGAGGAAGTCGTCGATCCCATCGCCGAGACCGTCCTCGAATATCTTCCTGGTTCTGCTAGAGACGTTTGCAAAATCGATGATCAGATGTGACGCGTATTCATTCTTGACACGGTGTCCCACAACGGTGCTCTTTCCCACCCTGCGGGCCCCCTCGATGCGCAATGCAGTCTGACCGTTGCTCTTCTCCTTCCAGGCGAGCATCTTCTGGTAGATCTTCCTTTCAAAAATGACTTCCGACATCAGATGGATTTAGCATCTCATCTGGGTATATATCGTTTTACACAAAATCGACCTTCACAAACCCTTTCGAAATACACCAAATCGATGTTCATACATCCATTCAAAATACACAAAATCGATGTTCAACTACTCCCTCGCAATACACCAATTCGGGATTCAGCACGCAAGGTCAATACGCTTTCACAGGATTCCGTCGAGTTCATCGACGAGGAATGCGGCGTAATGAGGCAGGGTGAGGATCCTACCGTCATCCCCGATGTTGTATCTGCCTAGTTTGATGCAACGGTTCACTCCGTAGGTTTCGGGGTGGGCAAGAACCTCCCGCGACGATTTCGTGTTGCCTGTCGTGGCCTTGACCTCTACAAGAACGACCTCTCCGGACACTGCCGTGACGAAGTCGATCTCCAGGCCGGAGTCCTTGGCATAATAGTG
>JAKSHU010000030.1 GCA_024399175.1 archaeon | reverse complement strand
TCCGCGGAAGCAGGACCCAGATGCGCAGGTCCGGTCAGGCCCATTCCGAGGTCGTCAACGGCAGGCCCGTGTACTCCGCACCCCACGGGGAGAACGTCCCCGCCCTGATGGACCAGTTCGTGGAGTTCCTCAGCAACAGCACCTGCGTGGACGAGCTCGTGAAGTCCTGCATGGCGCTCCTGATGTTCGAGGCCGTCAGTCCCTTCGGAGAGTACAGCGGACGTGTGGGAAGGGCGATGCTCGTCAGCCTGCTGGAACATTACGGTCTGGCACAGGGCCACTGCGTCCTGGTGAGTCCCTATCTCGCGGAGCACAGGGACGAGTATGTCCAGGTGCTGAGGGAGGCCGAGATGTCGGGACGTTCCCAGGGATTCATCCTGTTCATGCTCAGGGCCATCCGTGAGGGTGCCTTCAGGACCATGCAGAAGCTCTTTACCGTCGACCTGGTCTATGTCGACGTGAAGGAGGAGATGGCGGACAGCACCCTGTGCAATGATGCCCTGCTCAACACGATCTTCGAGGGGATCTACTGCAAGTCCTCCAATCTGATAAGGAACGGAATAGCGGAGAGGGTGACCGCGATGAAATATCTGAGGTCTCTCGAGGAGATGGGGGTGCTGGAGAGCGAGAAGGTGGGCAGGGAGGTCGTGTTCAAGAACGTGGCACTCTACGATGCCCTGACAAGATGAATCCCCGGTGGTCTGTACCACCGGTAAAGATTTTTAGCGAACGATCCAGGGGAGGTCCCACTCCCAGGGTCTGAGGGTTCCCTTGTAGAGGGCCATTCCGACGACGACTCCTCCCGCTCCCGCCCTGGATGCGGTGGATGCGTCGATCTCGTGGGTGACTCCTCCGGAGATGATGACCATCTTGGGACAGTCGGTGCAGAACTTGGTGACGTTGTCCCTGTCGACTCCGTGCTGCTTTCCCTCGACGTTGATGTCCGTGTGGAGCACGGCGACGATGGGGAGGGTGTCGAGGATGGAGAAGATGTACTTCAGGGAGATGTCGGCGGACTCCTGCCATCCCTTGATGGCGATCTTTCCGTCCTTCATGTCAAGTCCCAGCATCAGCTTGTTGGGGAACCTGTTGGCCATCTCCTTCAGCCACTCGATGTCGGTGACCGCCTTGGTTCCGACGATGATCCTCTCGGCTCCCGCCTCGACGTACTTCTCGATCTGCTCCTCGGTGCGGATTCCTCCTCCGACCTCGCAGGGGACTCCAGCCTCCCTGATGATCTGGCAGAAGACGTCGGAGTTGTCCTCCTTTCCGAACGCGGCGTCAAGGTCGACGAGGTGGAGATAGGGTGCACCCTTCTTGACCCAGTCCTTGGCGACCGCCAGGGGATCATCCATGACGATCTGCTGGCTTCCGGGCATTCCTCCGACGAGCTGTACTACTTTGTGGTCGAGAACATCGACCGCAGGAATCACTATCATGCTTGGTCCTCCGCAAATGTAACGAAATTCTTCAGGAATCTGAGTCCGGATTCGGAACTCTTCTCCGGGTGGAACTGGGTTGCAACCACGTTCTGCCTTCTCATGAGGGTCGCGAACTGGAATCCCTCGTAGGTGGTGGTTCCCTTCACAGTGTCCCTGGTCTCGGGATCACAGAAGTAGGAGTGTGCGAAATAGAAGTGTTTGTCCTCGATGTCGTCGAGGAGGGGGTCCTCGGTCTCCACGCTGTTCCATCCCATGTGGGGGACGGTGCGGGACCTGAGTCCTCTGACCCTTCCGTCGAAGAAGGAGATTCCGGGAGAGTTTCCCTCGTCGCTTCCGGGGAACAGGATGTGGGTTCCGATGCAGACTCCGAGACAGGGGACTCCTGCCTCGAGGCGTGCCCTGATGGCCTCTTTGTAGGGAAGGAGACTCTCGATGGTGCAGTCGAATGCTCCGACTCCCGGGAAGACCATGCACTTGGCATCGACCATGCGGGACATGTCGGTGACGACCTCGATCTCCGCGCCGGCGAGCTCGAGTGCCTTCTTGATCGAATGGAGATTGCCGACGTTGTAGTCGGCCATGAGCATCTTCATCTCTTCTCCTCCGCAAGAACATCCTCGATCGCATCGGTCATGACCTTGTTGAGCTCCTCGGTTCCGACGGTGGGCCTGACGCAGTTCTCGATCCTCCTCTTGGCTCCGAAGTCGCGGATGAGGACTCCCCTCTTCTTGAGTCCCTCGACCAGCTTCGCGTGGTCGATGGGGGCCTTGGCGAGGACGAAGTTGGCGTCGGAGGGGTAGCACTCGAATCCGAGGGAGTCGAGCTTGGCCATGAGTTTCGGTCTCTGCTCGGAGACCATGTCGACGGACCTCTTGATGAAGTCCTGGTCCTTCACGGCCGCGATGGCCGCACCCTCGGAGACGGAGTTGAGGGAGTAGGGGACCTTGACGGAGTTGAGCATGTCAGCGACCTTCAGGTTGGATGCCATGTAGCCGATCCTGAGGTTGGCCATCGCGTATGCCTTGGAGAAGGTCTTGCAGACGATGAGGTTGTCGAACTCGTCGACCTTGCCGATCATGGTCTGCCTGGCATATTCGGAGTAGGCCTCGTCGAGGATGACGATTCCATCGTGTCTCGCGAGGATCTCTTCAATGTCCTTCTGCCTGAAGCAGTTGCCGGTGGGGTTGTTGGGGGTGGGCATGATGAGGATTCCCTTGTTGGCATCGCCCTTGCCGACCATCGCGTCGACGTCGAGCTGGAAGTCCTCGTCGAGCTCGACCTCGCGGTAGATTCCGGATGCGAGCTGTGCGAAGTATCCGTAGAGGCTGTAGGAGGGGACCGGTGCGGTGCAGACGGTCTTGCCGGGCTCGCAGAAGGTGGTGTATGTGGTCACGAGCATCTCGTCGGATCCGTTTCCCGCCACGAGGTTGTCCCTGGTGATGCCGTAGAGCTCGGCGAGCGCATCCCTGAGTCCGTTGGAGTAGGTGTTGGGATATCCGTTGAGGTCGAGCCTGAGGTTCTTCAGGTACTCGAATGCGGCGGGGTTGGAGCCGAGGACGTTGGTGTTGGTGTCCATCCTCAGGGCGTTTCCGACCTGGGGGTTGTAGTACATCGTGAGGTCCCTGACGGACTCCTTCATCCAGTTCCTGTCCATCACTCCACCATCCTTTCGATGGGCATGGTGAGGATTCCGGTTGCTCCGAGCTTCTTGAGGTCCCTGACGACCTGGTAGGTGTCCCTGCTGGAGACTACCGCGTGAACGGCCACGATGCTGTCGTTTCCTGCGATGTTGAGGACGGTGGCTCCGCCGATTCCGGGAAGGATCGCCTCGACCTCGCTGAGCTTGTCCTTGGGCACGTCGGCCATGACGTACTTCTTCTCGTCGGCATCGAGGACGGACTTGATCGCATCGGTGAACTCCTCGATCTGCTCCCTCTTCACAGGGTCGGCGAGTGCCTTCTCGGAGGAGAACAGGCATGCATCGGAGGTCATGACGGTGGCGATCTCCTTGAGATGGTTGGTCCTGAGGGTTCCTCCGGTCTCGACGAGATCGGTGATGATGTCCGCGACACCGAGATAGGGCATGATCTCGGCGGCTCCCTGCACGTTGACGATCTGGGCCTTGATGCCGAGCTCGTCGAAGTACTTCCTGGTGATGTTGGGGAAGGTGGTGGCGATGCGCACTCCGTCCTTCAGCTGCTTTGCATCGGTGAGGGGACAGCTCTCGGGGACGATGACACTGAACCTGCAGTGTCCGAACCTGAGGTTGTGGAGGAGCACGAGCTCGGATCCGGCCTCCGCCGCCACGTCCTGTCCGGTGATTCCGAAGTCGACCGCTCCGGAGTCGATGAACACGGGGATGTCCTGCGCGCGGACGAAGATGATCTCGAGGTCGAGGTTGGGTACCTTGATGTTGAGGCTCCTGCCCCAGCTGGAACCGAGATCGATTCCTGCCTTGGTCAGAACCTGGATTGCCCTTTCGTTGAGCCTGCCCTTGTTGGGAATGGCCATTTTTACCGTCATTGTTATCGGGTTTCGTATAGGCCAGTCATATTATAAGATATGTGCACGCGCGCATACGCGGGTTGACGGTTCCCAAGTCTATCAACTTGAATTGCTGGAACATGTGCATTATCCGGTCCAGACTCTTTTGGTGAGGAAGGATTTCCCCGCATTCGACTCCATTGTCCTGTACAGGCCGTAGGGTATGGCGAAGGAGAACTTGTCGGAATCCACCAGTTTCCTGACGAATAGTTCTGTAAGGCCCAGGATACATTTTGGATTCTCTTTTCTCCCTTCGATGAGGGGCAGGAGATACAGTTGTTCGCAGGCAAGGGCGTACCTCATCGCGACAGGTTCGTCATCGGTCCTGCGGGCATATCCCGCAAGGTCCATCAATGCTGAAATGTGCAGCGGGTCTGCGAGGAACACCACGACGTCGGGATCTATGCCGCGTTCCCTGGTGCGGGCGAGGGGTTCGAACACGATGTATTCATCGCTCGGAGTTCCCTTCACGACATCGGTGTAGTTTCTCCTGGCAAGTTCGGGGCTTTCGAAGTAGCCTGTTTGTGCATAGCATTCCGCAAGCTCATCCCTCACGGGATCCACGCCGATGCAGAATCCGCTCTTGGGTCCTCCGCAGAATATGTCCTCTGGCCCTCCGCATATACTCTTGCCTTCCATGACAGCCGGAAGGAAGTAGCCTTTGATGGCACAATGTTCCCGGGCAGGTCTTTCGGATCCTTCCGGGATTGTCTCGGAACGGTATATCGCCACAGGAGGATGGGGATTTCCCAGCAGGTCCTGCAGGCACAAGTTGTCATCTTCCGTCATCTGGGTATCTGGTGTCGCCATGTCCATGTCTCCTCCGGTGATCGCCACCGCGCATCGATCACGTCCACACGAGACTTGTGGTCCGTGAATCTGATGGAGTAATCATCCCTTGGTTATTTATCGTTCATCGCGGATGGGTGCGCCACAGGTGTGGCATGCGCGATCCCGGATACAGCGATTCGTTCTTGGTGTTCATGACTCCCCATGACGGCATCCAGCTCGTGACCGGCAGGGAGATGGGGCGGATGCTCTTCAGGCTGCTCTCACGTGAGATGACCGCATCCGAACTAGCGGAATGTCTGGGTCTTCCCCTTAGCACGGTGCAGTCCCGTTTGGAATCCTTGGTCTCGCGGGGGGTCCTGACGTATCGTATCGACGCAGACCACGGGAACAGGAGGAGGTACCGCAACTGTGCCGCCCTGATGTTCCACAACTGCAACGGCTCCGCGTGGTACTACACGTCCAAGGAGTCCGCGATCAGGGATTTCAAGTCGCGCAACAGCAACCACCATTTCCTTCTCCTCTCCATCCTGCTCGACATCCTGTCCGAACACGGGTTGGATCTGTGGCCGATGATCCCGGAGGCAGGCAGCTCGCTGAGCTACGTCAGCATGCTGGAGAAGGACCTCCGTCTTGACCGGTACTATCACAATCTGGAGGGTTTCATGACAGACTATCTTCCCGACACAGTCCTGAACATCTATGCGAAGGACGGGCTGGACATCGAGGTAGTCTCGGAGAGCAGACACTTCGACAACACCACGCTGTACCTTGGTTTTCTTGCGGGAATCATGCGCACGATCCTCCCAGAGGTCACCGGTCACAATTACCATCAGGTCCTACACGTCGAACGTGATTCGGACAGGCACATACGTCACATGCGTCTGGAGAGATTCGAGGGGGGATTGTTCCAGGACTCGCTGCCCAATGTGTTCGAGAGGGACCTGGGGGTCAGACAGCGGTTCAAGGTGTACCACACGTACGGGCGCCCGATCCTGGTCTACAACGAGCAGATGCTGGAGATGCTCACCATGCTGGAGGAGGGGCCGATGGCATCGAGGGACATCGTGTCCCGCATGGGGTGTCCCGCGACCACGACCTATCATCATCTCGGCAGACTCGAGGAGATCGGCGTGCTGCATGTGGAGGGTTCCAGGAATCGTGTGTACTCCCTCGCGTGCAGCTGCGTGCTCGGCACAACCAATCCCCGGGGTGGGCGGATGAGCGACACGCTGGAATTGTTCACC
Source organism: archaeon (assembly GCA_024399175.1). GTDB lineage: Archaea > Thermoplasmatota > Thermoplasmata > Methanomassiliicoccales > Methanomethylophilaceae > Methanomethylophilus. Next base: position 7,336 of record JAKSHU010000030.1, on the reverse strand, counting down.
AGGGCGAGCGAGCGTGAGCGTGACATCCCATTGATCCTGATAACCTATCTGAGCGAGATCCTGGAATGCAGCGGAATCTCCATCGACTTCGCGTTGAAGGAATGCGCGAGGTTCATCGCCGAGGAGACCTATTCCAGCTATCTCCACATGTCCTATTCCGAATATCTGGCGTCCATCTGCGAGAGATACGGGACCGTCACATCCGTGGAGTGGAAGAGCCCCATCGAGGTCACGATACACTGCGTCGGAGGCGACTATTCCCACGACAGGAGCATGATGGTTCTCCGCGAGATCCTCGAACATGCGAGACCGATGTTCGCCGGAAGCAACGTGACGCTGTCGTTCGAGTATGACAGCGACAAGCATTGACCACTATAATCCTATTGTATAATTTCTACATAGGTTGTAATGGGATTTCACAGTCCATCCTGCGAAATCCAATTCGGACAAGGATTATTATTTCTACACATCTTGTTACTTTGTGTCACTCAGTAATTCATTTAGGCGACTTATTCAGAGATAATCACGGAAAGTGCTTGCAAATTTAATTCTTATTTCAATTATTTCGTTGCAATTTGGATTAAATTTTGTATAAATACAATGCTGGGCTATACATCCAAGATAGTATGGCTCTATCCAACAATTCGATCATCGCAATCGCAGTTGTTGCCATTGTCGTCATCGGCGGTGCCGGTGCGGCAGTCGTCTTCCTCAACAATGGGGGGGACGGCAAGGCGGGATTCCCCTCTGAGGGAGTCACCGTAACCACCTTTGTGGATTACAACGGCAACTCTGCAGAGCTCAAGTTCAATGAAATTCCCAGCAGGGTCGTTTGCGGATGCAACACCGCACTCAACCTCCTCCTCTATCTCGGTCTCGAGGAGCGCATCGTCGGATGCTACTACAACGAGGAGCCCATCTGGGATGGTGTGAAGGATGAATATAACAAGCTCGTCACCAGGATCGGAGAGGTCGACGCAGAGGGTTCTAAGAACATCTCCAAGAACATCCAGTCCGACGTCCTCCTCAGCTGGCAGCCCGACCTCGTCATCGGATGGGTCTCCTGGACCGATGAGGGACTCGGATCCGAGAAGTTCTGGAACGACAACGGATGCAACGTCATGTCTCTCAACACCATGACCTCCTCCGCGTTCAGGACCGTCTCCATGATGAAGACCGACTACGACAACATCGGAAAGATCTTCAACGTCTCCGAGAAGACCACCAAGCTCTACAACGACACCGTCGACACCATCAACAACATCACCCTGAACCTCAGCGGAAAGGGAACCATCTACTACGCACTCGTCGATGGATCCGTCAACACCGAGAAGGGAACTGTCTGGACCTACAAGAACTCCAACTTCATCGCATCCGTCCTCAACAGCATGGGTCTGAAGAACGCATTCCCCGATGGAGGAACCGTCAGCCTTGCAACCGTCTACGAGGCAATCGGAACCACAGACATCGATGTGATCTTCTACATCACCTATGGATCCGTCACCTACGAGAAGTCTGTCGCAAGCTGGAAGGCCGATGCAGACCTTAGCAAGTGTGCCGCCATCAAGAACAACAACACCTACAACATGCTTCTCAGCTGTTCCTATGGTTCCACCCCTCAGCTCCTCGACTCCATGAACACCGTCTACGACGTTGTCGAGAAGATCCTGAGCGCCAAGGCCTGATGCCTGAAGATCCGGGAACCCCCGGATCTTCCAAACTACTTCCCTTTTTAGATTCAAGATACAAAACTGGTGACTCAATGGAATTAGGAAAAATTTCGACTGTCGGTCTGATCTGCATACTTGTCGTGGTCATGATCGCGGTCATGTGTGTTTCCGTGTTCATCGGCGCCGTCAACATCCCGTTCGACACGGTGATCCGTGTCCTGATGTTCAAGTTGTTCGGGTACGGGGACGTCTCCGATATTCCGCCCTACATGGTCTCCATCGTCTGGAGGCTCTACACGCCCCGTGCGATACTGGGTCTTCTTGTCGGACTCGGTCTCGCCATGGTCGGTGTCGTCATGCAGGCAATGGTCCAGAACCCTCTTGCCGATCCCTACATCCTCGGTATCTCCTCCGGAGCATCCCTCGGTGCGACCTTCGCCATCCTGATGGGATCCACCGTTCTCGCAGGAACGATGTTCCAGTCGTTCGGAGTCGAGGCCTTCGCGTTCATCGGCGCCATCGGTTCGTCCGCGTTCGTGTTCATACTCTCCGCCATCGGAGGAAAGATGACCACCACCAAGCTCATCCTGTCGGGAGTCATCATCTCGTCACTGTGCGGTTCCATCTCCAACATCATCGTCTATCTGGAACCCGACGCGGAGGGAATGAGGTCCCTGACCTTCTGGCTCATGGGTTCCCTGTCCACCGTGGACTTCGAGTCCGTCAAGTTCGTCGCCGTGGCGGTGTTCATCGGACTGGTCTGCTTCGCGACCCAGATGCGCAACCTCAACGCCATGATGCTCGGTGACTCCACCGCGACCACCCTCGGAGTGGATCTTGCCAAGCTCAGGATGGGATACATCATACTCACGTCCGTCGTCATCGCATTCATCGTCTGCAAGTGCGGAATCATCGGTTTCGTCGGACTCATCATCCCCCACATCTCGCGTGGTCTGGTCGGTACCAACCACTGGAAGCTGTTCCCCGTCGCGATGCTGCTCGGTGCGATCTTCATCATGCTCGCGGACATCGTGGCACGCACGCTCTCGTCCACCGAGATCCCGATCGGAATCATCACGTCCATCTGCGGTGCACCCGTGTTCGCATACATCATGCTCAAGAAATCCTATGGATTCGGAGGAGGCAGCGACTGATGGACATATCCGCGAAGGAACTCAACATATCGGTGTCCAAGCCTCCCAAAAGGATCGTCGAGGGCGCCAGCATCCATGTCGACGAGGGTGAGTTCGTCGGACTCCTGGGACCCAACGGTTCCGGAAAGTCCACCATCCTCAAGACCATCTACCGCACCATGAAGAGGGAGAGCGGGGAGATCGACCTGGACGGCACCCCCATAGACGACCTCAGCCTGAAGGAGAGCGCCCTCAAGATGTCCGTCGTGACCCAGCACAACTACTACAACTTCGAGTTCAAGGTGGAGGAGGTCGTCCTCATGGGAAGGACCCCCCACAAGAAGACCATGGAGCTGGACAACGACGAGGACCACAGGATCGTGGAGGACGCTCTGAGGAAGGTCAACATGTGGCACATGAAGGACAGGGGATTCTCGTCACTCTCCGGAGGGGAGCAGCAGAGGATCATCCTCGCCCGCGCACTGGCCCAGCAGACCCCCTGCATGGTCCTCGACGAGCCGACGAACCATCTGGACATCAAGTACCAGCTGGAGGTCCTCGACATCGTCAAGCAGCTGAAGTGCACCACGCTCTGCGCACTCCACGATCTTAATCTTGCAGCCCAGTACTGCGACAGGATCTATGTCCTGCTCGACGGGAAGATCATCCGCGAGGGAACCCCCGAGGAGGTCATCACCGAGGAGATGATCGAGGAGGTCTACGGTGTCAGGGCATCCGTGGACAGGCACCCCAAGACGGGAATGCTGAACGTCGTGTACTATCCCGGGCACTCGCTCAAAAACTGATTTCACACGGGTTCGGGAGCGATCCCGGACCCATCGTTCTTATAGTGCATCATCCGGCACGGCGGTCCAGCCACACATGTGCCAGATGTTCTGAAAAAATATTGTGCCGTGCGGGAGAAGGCCCCGCACGGCCGTTGAGAGATTTCAGAGGATTCCTTTCTTGTAGGCGTACTCTGCGTTGAGCATGGATCCGCCGGCTCCACCACGGAGGGTGTTGTGGGAGAGGACCCACATCTTGTAGTAGCCGTTGGACTGCCTGATCCTTCCGACGGAGGAGGCCATTCCCCTGGCGCGTGCGGGGGAACCTGCGAAGACGTCGTAGATGGCCTGGGGCCTGTTCTGCTCGGTCATGACGATGATGGGCTGCTCGGGTGCGGAGGGGAGTCCCATCTTCTGGGGCTCTGCACGGAAGTCTGCGAGGGTCTTGGCGAGCTCCTCGAGGGAGGGCTGCTGCTCGAGGTCGAGGACGAGGGACTCGGTGTGTCCGTCGATGACGGGGACACGGGCGCAGTTGGCCATGACCTTGAAGTCTGCGAAGTTGAACTTTCCGTTTCCGTAGGTTCCGAGCATCTTGCAGAGCTCGGTCTCCATCTTCTCCTCCTCGTGGGAGATGAAGGGGATGACGTTGCCCATGATGTCGAGGGAGGGGACACCGGGGTAGCCTGCTCCGGAGATGGCCTGGTAGGTGGAGACGAAGACCTGCTTGAGGCCGTATGCGTCCTGCATGGCCTTCAGGGGGACGACGATTCCGGTGGAGGAGCAGTTGGCGTTGGTGACGATGTATCCGCCGTTGGCGTAGGTGTCCTGGTCCTTGATGGAGTCGAACTGGCCGACGTTGACCTCGGGGACGATGATGGGGACGTGTGCGTCCATCCTGTGGGATCCGGCGTTGGTGAAGACCGCGACTCCCTTCTGTGCGAGCTCGGTCTCGGTGGGACCTGCGAGGTCGGAGGGGATTCCGGAGAACGCGATCCTGCAGTGTTTCGCGATGTGGTCGACGTCCATCTTGGAGATCTTCATGTCGAGGGTCTCCTGCTTGTAGGGGTTGTCGCGGACCTTGAGGGTGTCTCCGAACTTCTTTCCCTCGGACCTCTCGGATGCGTAGAGTCCCTCGATGTTGAAGTAGGGGTGGTCCTCGAGCATCTCGACGAACCTCTGACCGATCATACCGGTGGCGCCGAGAACTGCGACATTGATTTTTCCGCTCATGTTTATTCCTCTGTGATTCGTTTAACTGTGGATGGGTTACCCTGTCGACTGTGGTTGCGGGGGATTCACTCGTTGTAGATCTTCAGCTGCCTGTCCTTGGAGATGGCGAGGATCAGGTTGGCGATCTGCTCCGCCTCGCTCTTGGTGAGGTTGACCTCCTTGCAGAGGTTCTTGTAGCGACCGATGATGAGCTTCTCGACGTTCTCGTCCCACACGCTCTGTCCGGAGGCCTTCTTGGCCTTGGCGAGCTCGTCCGTGATGTCCATGCGGGTCGCGAGCAGGTCGATGATCTGCGCGTCGATTTCTTCGATTTCTTCCCTGAGTTCCTTGGTCGATGCGGATTCCATAGTTATCTGTCCCTTCGCAATTAGGTCCTAATATATTATGTTGCGCGCGTGGGAGCATTTTAATATAGAATGTACATTAATGTACTATGGACCGCATAAAACGTCATTTTCAGAATCTCCCCTCGCAGGAGATGGTCGCGACCCTCATGCTCAAGCTCGGAATCAGCGTGAAGGACGGAAACGCGTACTGCGGGCCCGTCGAGCAGTCCGACACCTCCATCGCCCGTGCGATCCACGTGGACCGCCGTGTCGTCCGCTCGACCATCAACCGGATCATGCAGGTCCCGGAGCTTCTCAGTCTCTTCTCCAGGGTGCAGTCGATGCTTCTCCTCTGCGACGCAGCGCAGGAGATCGGGTGCTCGGCCATCGAGGTCATCCCCACCGATGCGAGTGTCCCAGGCATCATGGCGGGCATCATGAACGTGCTGTCCAACGCGGGCATCAACATCCGTCAGGCCGTCGTCAGCGACCCCCAGAACATCACCGGATCCCACCTCATCATCGTCGCCGACGGCATAATCCCCGGAGACGTCATGACCGCGGTCAGGGGATGCAGGGGCGTGGCGAGCGTCATCATCAAATGACCCAGGTCTGAGAAACCCTCCTCATCCCCTTGGTCGGAACACCGTGTGCGCGGGCGCGCTACATTATTATATGTCGCACGCATCGAAAAACCCATTACCATGACCGACAGAACAGCAAGACTGGAGCGCAGCACGCGCGAGACCAAGATCTCCGTCGACCTCAACATCGACGGCGAGGGAAGGTTCGAGGTGGAGAGCGACATCCAGTTCCTCAAGCACATGTGCGAGACCCTCGCAAGGTATGCGAACTTCGACCTCAAGCTCAGCGCGTTCGGGGACAACGACCACCACATCATCGAGGATGCGGCCATCGCACTCGGAACCGCCGTCAAGCAGGCGCTCGGAGACATGCCCGTCGAGAGGACCGCCTCCTGCATCCTGCCCATGGACGACGCCCTCGTCATGGTCGCGCTGGACCTGGTCGACAGGCCCTACTGCGACGCGGACTGCCCGGACAACAATTACCACCACTTCTTCAGGAGCTTCGCGATGTCCGCGGGCATCACCCTCCACGTGGTCCAGATCCGCGGCTTCGACGAGCACCACATCATCGAGGCGTCCTTCAAGGCCCTCGGAAAGGCCATTTACGCAGCCACCAGGCCCCGCGACAAGCTTCTGAGCACCAAAGACGCAGTGAAGGTGAACTGAATGGCACTCGCGAAGAGGGTCATACCCTGTCTCGACGTCAAGGACGGCAAGGTCGTCAAGGGAATCGAGTTCGTCGGACTGAAGGACATCGGACATCCCCCGTCCCTCGCGGAGAGGTACTCCCTCGAGGGTGCGGACGAGATCACCTTCCTGGACATCGCCGCGTCCCAGGAGGCCAGGGGAACCACCCGCAACCTCGTGAAGGAGACTGCCGAGCGCGTCTTCGTGCCCCTCACTGTCGGGGGAGGCATCAGGGCCGCCGACGACGTCCACGCCGCGCTCCTCGCCGGAGCGGACAAGGTGTCCATGAACTCCGCCGCCGTCCACCACCCCGAGCTCATCTCGGAGAGCGCCCGCAGGTACGGAAGGCAGTGCGTGGTCGTGGCCATCGACGCCAAGAAGACCGACCTCGGATGGGAGGTCTTCGTCAAGGGAGGAAAGGAGCCCACCGGCATCGACGCCATCGAGTGGGCCAAGAAGGCTGAGTCCCTTGGCGCGGGGGAGATCCTCCTGACCTCCATCGATGCGGACGGAACCAAGAACGGGTTCAACATCCCCCTGACCAAGGCCATCGTCGAGGAGACCAACATCCCCGTCGTCGCCTCCGGAGGATGCGGATGCATCGACGACATCTACCAGGTCTTCGACAAGACCGACTGCTCCGCCGCGCTCGCGGCCTCAATCTTCCATTACAACGAGTGCACCGTCAAGGACGTGCACGACTACCTCAGAGAGAGGGGGATCGAAGTAAGATGACTGACATTCCAGAACTCACATACAACGCGGACGGACTCATCCCGGTCATCGTCCAGGACTACAGGACCAACGAGGTCCTCATGATGGCATACTCGAACAAGGAGGCCGTGCAGCTCATGTACGACACCGGCTACACCCACTTCTGGAGCCGCAGCAGGCAGAAGATGTGGAAGAAGGGCGAGG